>JANYDX010000012.1 GCA_025363395.1 Verrucomicrobiota bacterium | reverse complement strand
GGATCTCGGCGTCAGCCACCCCGAGTGCGAGCAATCCCTCCGGCTGCTCATACTGCCGGCGCACCTCGGCCAATTTTTCAGCCTGCGCCACCGGATCCGCGCAAAGATGCACGTGGGATTTAAATTCCGGCAACACGAGCTCTCGCCGTCCCCAGACTTCATCCCTCGGCCGGCCCCATTCGTCGAAATTCTGCTTCTCTTCTTCCGGGGCAAAGACCACCACGTTGATCGGAATGGTTGGCGCGTGCGCTTCGAGTGCCAGCACCGCCAGCGGCAACGGATCGGGCGCCGCGAGCACCACAATGCGCTCAAGGTCCGTCAGCCAGGGCTGGCGCGCCGCCGCAATTCTACTGGCCGGGCCGTCGCGCAAGCCAACCCGCGCGAGCAGGCCGGCTTGGAGTGTCTCCAGTTCACCCAATTGCTGCCAGCGCTGCCGCTCAGCAAAGCCTTCAGTTAATCGCACCGGGACATCCACCATTCGCAGGCCACCTTCGGCGAGGGCAATCTGCAACGCGCAGAATTCCTGGGCCAGCCGCAGCGCCCACGCGAAATTACGCGACGGCGGGTCCACTGGGAATACTTCGCGAAATTCATCGATCGGCAGAGCGCATAGCACCGAGATCCATGCGAGCAGTGAATCGAGTCGCGCCGCGACCGTGGCGTCCATCTCCGCGCCGAGTAAAGTATCGGGCGTCAACACCCGCGGGGCAAACACCCCCTGTCCCCGCTGCATAGCATGATCCGCCAGTGCTTCGCGCAAGCGACGTCCAGCTTGGCGGGTCGGCACAATGACCAGCACCCGCGACAAATCGAGCGGCACGCCGCCTGCCCAGTCCCCGGCCAGAAACGCCGCTGCTTGGGGCAACAACGGCCGCTGCCAGGACAAAAAATGGCGGCGGTCGTTGGCAGGCGGCATCACCCGAACAATTTCCCGCCACGATCCGCCGCGGGCAAGCTCAGAGCCGTGCGCGGCGATAAAAACAAAAAACCCCGCAGCCGGGAAGGCGCGGGGCGAAGGGACAAGCGGCGAGGGCTTACTTGGCGGTAGCGAAGATATATTTCGCACACTGCGATTTGTGATTCGAAGCCGAGTTACGGTGGATCACGTTGCTTTTAACCGCTTTGTCCAGGGCGGAGCTGTAGGCGATGGCGGCAGCGCGGGTGGCTGCAGCATCGGTGCCGGTGACGGCTTTTTGCACGGCTTTGCCGAGGGTCTTCAGACGGGTCTTGGTCGCCTGGTTGCGCGCGGCATTACGGGTGGATTTGCGGGCGGCTTTGATCGCTGACTTGGTGTTGGCCATGGGTCTTAAATAAGTTGGAAGGGGCTAAAACTCAGACGCGGGGCGGTGAGTCAAGGGAGAATTCAGGCTCCACCCATTCCGCGAGGTCAATCGGTACGCCGACAGAGCAGTCCTGAAGCTCATTTCTGGAGGCAAAATAATTTAGTTTTGGGGCCGTTAAGCCGGATTCTGTCCACCGCACTATTGATGCGGCGTGATCTTCATTTCTCTCAAGCCACCCGAAGGTGACCAGTCCCCCTGTTGCCCCACTTGCGTGAGACACAGCGGGATGCGACTAACCCGGGACTATCCGACGGGCCGCCGAGTCCCCTATTTAGTCTTGCACCGGATTGGGTTTTTCGTGCCGCCGTCATTGCTTTCGGCGCGGTGGGCTCTTACCCCACCTTTTCACCCTTACCGTGCGGTTGCCCGCACGGCGGTATATTCTCTGTGACACTGTCCGTCAAAGCGCCTTGAAGCGCTCCGCCCCCTCTTTCAGGGGGAATCCTGCCCTATGGTGTCCGGACTTTCCTCTCCTTGTTCAAAGAACTCGGAGCGAAGGTCTGGCCCCAAAACTAAGGCATCCAATAGACAATACGCCCGCACTGGTCGCAAGTGGTAACTTGCTCTAATTTTCGCGCCTCCAGCTCGACATTGGCCGACACTTTCAAATGACAGCCCCCGCAACGGGCCGCCGTGACGGCCACGCAAACTGGGTGGCCGGGCTTAACGGCAATCCGATCGTAAATCTTCAATTGCGGGACCGGCACCTCCTGCCGCGCCAACGCCACGGTGTCCTGGGATGCTTTCACGTCGGCCTCCAATTGCGTTTCACGCTCCCGCAGAACGCGGATCTTGGCCTCGTGACCTGCGATGTTTTGCTTCAGTTCGGCCTCGGCGGCGGAGAAACGTTTTTTGGCCTCGTCAATCGATAGCATGATGCCGATTTCCTGCTCCTCCAACTTGCCGATGCCGGTCTGCGCCGTTTCGATCTCGTGCGTGAGGGCCTGGTATTCGTCGTTCTTCCGCACCTGAGCCTGCTGGGTCCGGTATTTGCCGATCTTGTCTTCCGACGTGCCGATCTCGAGCTCCAGTTGCTTCTTTTTCGATTCCAGCCCGTGCCATTCGGCCTTGGCGGTTTCGATGGCGGACTTTTCCGCCGCGATCTTGCCTTCAATCGCCGCCCTTTCGCGAGGGACCGCCTGAAGTTGCTGCTCGAAAGACAGTCGCTTCCGGTCGCGGTCCTGAAGTACGAGCAATTTTTCCAGACTGATGGCAACCATGTTGCGGCCACTGTGCGCCGCGCTCGAACGCGGTCAAACGAAACCATCCCGTCCCCTTAATCTCGACAAAATTTCCGCATAACTGCGCACCAAAAATCGCCCCGGCAAGACAGCCTCCCTGCGATTGTGAAACATGGCAATTTTCTTCTATTTTTAAACGTTGGCTCAGAATGATTTGAAACAGTGTTTTTTACGAATAAAATACCCCGGTTTTTGCGGAGAAAAACGTTGTGACCCGCAGTGTTTTCCGAGACTTTTCTCGTCAACTTTACCCTATAAATGTCCACTTCCGAAGAAGCCGCTCACCAAGCTAAAAATCAAGCCGGCGCCGACGCCTACGACGCCTCAAAATTGGGTAAACTCGAAGGCTTGGAAGCCGTCCGGAAAAAACCCGGCATGTACATCGGGGGCACAGACGAACGCGCACTCCATCACTGCGTTTCCGAGGTTCTGGACAACTCCGTCGACGAACATCTCGCGGGATTTTGCACCCGCATCGAGGTCAACATCCATGTCGATGGCTCTATCAGCATCCGCGACAACGGGCGCGGCATCCCGGTGGATATTCATCCAGTCTACAAAATTCCGGGCGTGGAAATGGTACTCACCACGCTCCACTCGGGCGGCAAATACGGGCAGGGTGGATATAAATTTTCCGGCGGCACGCACGGCGTGGGCGCCAAATGTGTCAACGCGGTTTCGGAATGGTTCGAGGTCGAGGTCTCCCGCGGCGGACAGGTCCACCACATGAAATTCGAGCGGGGCAAAACCATGCAGAAGCTCGAAGTCATTGGCAAAGCGAGCAGCACCGGCACCTACATCACCTTCAAGCCCGATGCCGAGATTTTCAAGGACACCACCGTCTTCCAAAGCGGCCGCATCAGCCAGCGCCTGCGCGAACTGGCTTTCCTCAACTCGGGTCTCGAAATCGTCTTCACCGACGAGCGCCCGGCCGAGCCCAAGCCCGAAAGATTTTACTACAAGGACGGCGTCGAGGAGTTCGTGAAGCAGATCAACACGGGCAAGACTCCGATTCATCCCAAGCCCATTCGCATCCTCAAGGAAACCACGGTCCTCATCGACGAAAAGCCGGCCGAAGTTCACGCGGAAATCGTCCTGCAGTACAACGACACCTACAACGACCAGGTTCTTTGCTACACCAACACCGTTCACAACCCTGACGGCGGCACCCATCTCTCGGGTTTTCGCAGCGCGCTCACCCGCGCCATCAACCAACACGCGAAGTCGAATAATCTGCTGAAAGACAAAGATCCGCAGATTACCGGTGACGATGTCCGCGAAGGCCTCGCCGCGGTCATTTCGATCAAGCACACCGATCCCAAGTTCGAATCGCAAACGAAGGTCAAACTCCTCTCTCCCGAAGTCGAAAGCATCGTCGGCTCCGTGTGCTACGAGGGATTGATGTTTTATTTCGAGAGCAATCCCGGTGTCGCCAAACGCATCGTCGACAAATCCCTCAACGCCGCCCGCGCCCGTGAAGCCGCCCGCAAGGCCCGCGAAACCGTTCGCAAGGGCGCCCTCTCCAGCGGGGGCCTGCCGGGCAAACTCGCTGACTGCTCCGAGCGCGATCCGGCGCTGACCGAACTCTACATCGTCGAGGGCGACTCCGCCGGCGGCTCCGCCAAACAGGGTCGCGACCGCATGTTCCAGGCGATCCTTCCCCTGCGCGGCAAGCTGATCAACACCGAGAAGGCCCGCCTCGACAAGGTTCTCTCCAACGAGGAAATTCGAACCCTCATCACCGCCTGCGGCACCGGCATCGGCGAAGGCGACGAGTCTGTCGGCGGCTTCAATGCCGCCAAAGCCCGCTACCACAAGATCATCATCATGACGGATGCCGATGTGGATGGCTCCCACATCCGCACCCTTCTGCTCACCTTCCTCTACCGTCAGATGAAAGGCCTGATTGAGCGCGGCTACGTCTACATCGCCCAGCCGCCCCTCTACAAAATCAAACGCAAGAAGCGCGAACAGTACGTCGACAACGACGACCAGCTGAACCGCATCCTCCTCGAACTCGGCTCTGAGGACGTCGTGCTCAAGCGCGTTTCCGACAGTCATGTTTTTGCGCCGGCCCAGATCGAACAGATGGTCGAAAATCTTTCCGTGCTGGAAAAACTCGGCGGCGGCGTCACGCGCTACGGTGCGGCGCTCACCGAATACCTCGACCAGCACGACCCGGTCACGCTCGCTCTGCCGCGCTATGTCGCCCGCATCCGCCAGGGCAACAAGGAGAGCCACGAATTTCTCAAGGACGAGAGCGCCCGCGCCAGGTTCCTCGAAGCCCGCAAGCTCAACGCCGACCTGACTGAACAGATCGAAATCGCCCCGCCCGTCGAAGGCGGCACCGCCGCACCGTTCGCCGCGGACAAAAAATCCAGCGCCGCACTCAAGCGGATCACCATCCACGAAATTTTCGAGAGCACCGAGATGACCAAACTGCTCAACGCCCTCGCCCAAACCGGCCTGGATATCGCCCAGAGCAGCCCCACCGAACAAGCCCGCTACACCATGACGGAAAACGCCGGCCAGAAATCGGAAAACAAAACCGAGCTCTTCGGACCGCTCGACATCGTCACCCAGATTCGCGCCAACGGCCGCAAGGGCCTGTCCATTCAACGATACAAGGGTCTCGGCGAAATGAATCCGAAACAACTCTACGAAACCACCATGGACCCGGAACACCGCCGGCTCCTCAAGGTTTCCATTCCCGACGCCGCCAAGGCCGACGCGCTGTTCACCTTGCTCATGGGCGAGGAAGTTCCACCGCGCCGCCAGTTCATCGAAGACAACGCCCTGAACGTCCAGTACCTCGACGTATAACTGAAGTAGCGGGTAGTGCCTAGCGAGGAGCGAGCATCGTCCGCGCAAATCATCATCACCTGCGCTGAGCCACTCCGCCCCACTCTCCACTCACCACCCGCTACTTTCGCGCATGTACACCACCGCCAACGAAAAACTCACGACCGCGAACATCACGGACATCATGCAGACGGCCTACATCGAGTACTCGATGTCGGTCATCGTCGCCCGTGCCCTGCCCGACGCCCGTGACGGCCTGAAACCCGTGCAGCGCCGCGTCCTTTACGCAATGTTCCGCGAAGGCCTGCTCCATAACCGCCCCTTCGACAAGTGCGCCGG
>JANYDX010000548.1 GCA_025363395.1 Verrucomicrobiota bacterium | reverse complement strand
CCTATGGACTGCGGGAAAAAACCAGGATTCGCATCCTCAATGAGTGACGTCCTGATCCAGCGCCGCGACGCGGAGGTTCCGGCATGAAGGTCGCCATTGGTCAATTTGCGGTCCGACATTCGGTTTCGATCGTCTTTCTGGTGCTCGCGTTGTGTTTGGGTGGTGCCTACGCCGCTTGGAAGATGGGCTCGTCCGTTTTCCCGGAGACCGATTTTCCCCGCGTCGTCGTCATGGTCGACAACGGCGTGATGCCGGCGGACGAGATGATGGCCACTCTGACCCGTCCCATCGAGGAGGCCATGAAGGATATTCCGGGTAGTGAGACGATGCGGTCCACCACCGGCCGGGGCTCCGCGCAGATTGATCTGTTTTTCTCCTGGAAGGTTAACATGATGCAGACCGAGCTCTATGTGCTGAGCCGGCTGGCGCAAATCCGGAGCACCCTGCCTGCGACCGCCCGGACCGAGGTGTACCGGATGAACTTTTCGACTTTCCCGGTTATTGGCCTCAGCCTGACCGCGCCCGGCCGGGAAATATCGTCCTTGTGGGAACTCGCCCGCTACGAGCTGAAGCCCAGACTGCTGCGCCTGCCTGGAGTCGCGCGGGTGGAAGTGGTCGGCGGTCAGGCGCCGGAATATCAGATCGTGGTCGATCCGCTGCGCCTGGCCGCGCTGCGGCTTCCGTTGTCGCAGGTCACGGAGACGCTGCTGCGGAACAATCTCATTTCCGCCACCGGGTTGCACCAGGAAGACAACTTGATGCGAATGACCGTGGTGGATGGCCGGGTGCATTCGGTCCAGGAGATTGAGAATCTCACGCTGACCGCCGACCGCGGGCAGATTGTGCGGATCGCGGACTTTGCCCGGGTCAGCCGCGGACGCGAACCCACTTTCAGTGTGGTGACGGCCGATGGCGTCGACTCGGTGTTGCTGAATATCTATTCGTAACCCGATGCCAGCACGCGGGACATAGCCCGGCGATTGCAGGAGCAGTTGCCGGCCATCCACGCGGGAATGCCCCGCGATGTGAGGCTCGCGTTTTTTTATGACCAGTCGCTGCTGGTTCGTGATTCCATGCGCAGTGCCTGGGAGGCCATCCTCTTCGGGCTGCTGTTGTCGGTCATCATCCTGTACCTTTTCCTGCGCAGTTGGGGAACCACTCTGGTCGCCACCGTCGTGATCCCGGTCACCGTCCTGGTGACCATTTTGGTCATGCGATTTTGCGGGATGAATTTCAACCTGATGACCCTGGGCGGCATCGCGGCGGCGATCGGGCTGATCATCGATGACGCGATCGTGGTGGTGGAAGCGATCTACGCAAAGATCGCCTCGGGGATGGCGCGCTTGGAGGCGATTCCGAGCGGCATCGGCGAGATTTTTGCCGCGCTGCTCGGCTCCACACTGACCCCGGTGGTCGTGTTTATTCCGCTCGCCTTTCTGGACGGATTGGTCGGAGTTTTTTTTCGTGCCCTGGCGCTCACCATGGTGGTGTCGCTGCTGTCCTCGCTGATACTGGCGCTGACCCTGACACCATCGCTGGCGAGTTGGTTTATCCGGTGTCCGACGGTCGGCCAGGGGACGGCGGTCCGGACGGACGAGGCGGGCGGCCCGGTGTGGCGTCGGGTCATTGGTTTTTACGAAGCCGCCATGCGCCTCGCCTTGCGGCACCCCGGGTTCACCGTCGCGGTCGGATTCACGGTGCTACTCGCTTCGCTGGTGCTTTATCCGCGATTGAAGACGGACTTTTTGCCCGAGATGGATGAAGGCGGATTTGTCATCGATTACGTGGCGCCACCGGGAACGAGCCTCTCGGAATCCGACCGGCAGATGCGGCGGGCGGAAGAAATCCTTAAGGCGACTCCGGAGGTGGAGAGCTATTCCCGCCGGACCGGTGCCGCCTTGGGAGTCCATCTGGTGGAAATGAACACGGGCGATTTTCTGGTCAAATTGCGGGCCGACCGCCGTCGATCAACGCAGGACGTGATTGCCAGCCTGCGGGATCAATTCCGGGCGGCGTTGCCCCGAATCGATTGGGATTTCCCCGGCATTCTCAGTGATCTGATCGGTGACCTTATCTGGTCGGACAAACCGATCGAAGTGAAGATTTTTTCCAATGATCTCAAGTTCCTGAAG
>JANYDX010000206.1 GCA_025363395.1 Verrucomicrobiota bacterium | reverse complement strand
GTCGCGGCCATGTCCGCCACCAGAAAATCAATGAGGCCGTCATTGTTAACGTCGCCCAGATCCGCGCCCATGGAGGAAAAGGAAGTGTGAGGCAGGACACGGTTGGCCACGTCCGTGAACGTTCCATTCCGATTGTTGTGATAAAGGCTGTCGGGCAATCCGTAGTCGTACGCGACGTAGAGATCGGGCCAGCCGTCATTGTCGTAGTCCCACCACGTGGCGGAATGGCTCTGCGTTTCGCCGGTAATGCCACCGTGATCGGTCACATTGGTGAAAGTGCCGTCGCGGTTGTTATGCAGGAGATACCCGCGCTGGCCGTTGGGATGAGCGGTGATGTCCAGGATGTTCGTGGCGATATAGACATCGAGCCAGCCATCGCGGTCGTAATCGCAGAAGGCGGCCATCACGCTGGAATCCTTGATATCGAGTCCATAGGCGTGAGCCTGTTCTTGGAAGGTGCCGTCACCCTGGTTGAGATAGAGGAGATTGGGCGCGTTCGTGCGGCACACGTAGATGTCCAACCGGCCGTCATTGTTCACGTCGGCGAAGGTCACGCCTTGTTTCCAGATCAGGGCGGCCGCACCCTTGTCGCCCACGCCAGCTTTATCCGTGACGTCTTCGAATTTGAAGTTTCCCAGATTGCGGAACAGCCGGCAACTTTCGGTCTTGCTGACGACAAAAATATCAGGCCGTCCGTCGCCGTCGTAGTCGCCAATCGCCACTCCGGTCCCGATCGACGAAGTCTCAAACTCCTGGTAAAGTTTTCCCTGCATGTTGGGATCGGCGTAACGATTTTCTGTCACCACGCCGGTAGTTTCCGGTGGGAGCTGGGTGAACATCGTGGCTCCGCGCGGGAAAGGATGCGGTGCGAGCGGTTTTTCCGTGAGGCTGCCCGCCACGTCGGCGGCCTGAACGGCGGCACAGGCGCACAGCGCCCCTGCAATCAACCCGCACCGCCAAATTCGCAGGGCGGCGACTGTCTTTCGGGGCTCGGGACGGTGCGCGGCGGGAAGCATGCTGGCGATGGGACGAACCGGGCTGGGGGGAGTCAAGGGAAGTTTGTCCATCGCGGGGCCGCTTGATTCCTTCAACGCGCCAGTGGGGAAAGGGTCAGAGACGCCGAGTGAGCGGGAACCGGGTGCTCCGAAGTCGAGCCGGAGGGCCAGCGGACGCGAATGCGTCGGGGTGGAGTAGAATCGAGGTAGCCAAAAAAGCACTCAGCGGAGGACTGACTGTAATAACCCGACCCCGCATAAACTTCCGTGGTTTGGCTCGATCCGTCCGAGAGTTCAACGGTGATGCGCGCGCCGACGGCGGTGGGATTGCCCGCAGGGCCACGGAGCCGTATGCCGAGGGAATTGTGGCCGGCTTTGGGCTGATTGCGGAAGGCGAGGGTGGTGTCGTTGTTACGGGTGACCAGAAAATCCGGCCAGCCGTCTTGGTCGAGATCGAGCACAGCCAGCGCCTTGGCGTCGCCTGATACGACCAGATTGCTTTCCGCGGTCGGCACCGCGGTGAAATGTCCGTGACCGTCGCCGCGTAACAGTTGACTGAGACCGCCGTCGTAACGGCCGACGGGAGGAATCGGCGCGAAGGAATTTTGCACCGCGTAGATGTCGGCGCAGCCATCACCGTCGAAGTCCCCGGCGACCAAGCCTTGGAGCGGAGAAATCTGGGCGAGGCGCGGCAGAGCTACAAAATGGAATGTGCCGTCCGGCTGGCTGAGAAAAATTCCGCTGCGCAATTCCGTGGCGGCGAAGCGTTGCGCTTTGGCCAGTTTGTCTTCGCCCAGAATCTCTCCCAAGGTGGCTCGCGCGTAGTAGTCCGTGCGGGGATAGCGTTTCAGGAGGGAGGGAATGGCTGCGCCCAGATCGCGTCGGCTGCGCCACGGATAGAGCTTCTCGCCTTCATAATACCCTTCGATGAGCTGGGCGCCGCCGCCCCCTTTAAAGTCACCGGAGAAGAGCAGGGCGGGATGCTGCGGATCAGCCCGATACTGGGTGTTGAGGCCGACATTCCCCACGACGTAATCGGGCTGGCCATCGCCGTTGAAATCCGCCGCCGCCAGCGAAGTCCACCAACCGGTGCCCGCGGCGGCGAAGCCAGTCTTATCCGTCCAATCCTCAAAACCTTTCCCTTGGTTATTATGAAAACATTTCACGGAGCCCCATTCGACGGCCAGCAGCAGGTCCACCCAACCGTCGCCATCAACATCGCTCCAGAGTGCGGCGGTCACCATGCCCACCTCGCGCAACTCCGGGGCGATGCTGTCGGTGACATCCTCGAACTTTCCGCCGCGATTGGCGAGCAATGCACTCCGCGGCGCCAGCGGATATTGGCCGGAGAGAACCCGTCCGCCCAGAAATACACTGAGGCGTCCGCTGTGGTCGAAGTCGGCGGCGGCGACTGCACCCACATTGTTCGTCAGCACCGGCAAGGCATTGTCCGGGGCGGGATGAAAGCCGCCGTGGCCATCATTGAGAAAAAGTTTGGGTTGATATTCGGGCACCTCGGCCGGAAGGCTGTTCCCGCCCTTGGTGATCAACAGATCATTGTTTCCGTCGCCATCGGCGTCGAACAGCAGTACGGGTCCATCATCGACCGGTCCCAGTGGCAAAAGCGAAGCCGTGTCGACGCCGGCAAAGGTTCCCTGGCGCGATCCGATCAACAACTGGGCGGGAGTTACCGTGGTGCCACCCACGATGACGATCTGGGATCCTTCGTGGTCAGAGTCCGCCACCGCCAGCCCGGGACCACGCCGGTTGAAACGTTGCGGGATCAGACGTTGCACGGAGATCTCGTTGACGGGTTCCTCGCGCGATTGAAGGGCGAGACCCGCGGCCTGACTCACTTCGGAAAACTGTCCGGATGACGGTGGTTTTATTTCTGGGGCAGTCGTCCGTGAAACAGGGCCGTTTGGTTCCGTGATGGTGAACCGGCGGTCCACGGAAAGATTTTCAAACACCTGCACGTGTCCGCTGGGCCAGGTCACGGTCAGTCGCTTGATCGCGGTATCAGGACCGAGGCCAAAGTGAATCGCGGGCTCGCTGCTGGACATATACCCGCGGGCGAGGACGAGCTGGCTTGCTTGCATGCCCAGCGCGCTTTCGATTTTCACCAGCGCGCCCACGCCGAAACGATTGGAAACGGTGCCGCGAAGATCGATGGTAACGCGGTGCCCGGTGGGGTTGTCGTTGCGCAACACGGTAACGCCCGACTGGTAATTGGAGTAAACGAGGTCGAGATTGCCGTCGCCGTCGAGATCGCCAAAAGCGGCGCCGAAGCTTACCCCCTTTTGGTTGAGGCCCCATTCCGCGCTGACGTTTTCAAATTGCAGGTCACCGAGATTGCGGAAGGCGAAATTATTTTCGGCCAGGACGGGGCTCTCGTACATAATCCGGATGCGCTCGGCCGGACTCTCCGCATTTCTCATGCGGTTGGCGACGTCGACACTCGGGTCCCGGTTGTAACCATTCGTCACGTGAAGATCGACGTGACCGTCGTTGTCGAGGTCTTCGAAGCGCACCGACCAGGTCCAATCGGTGACCGCGATGCCGGCGAGATAAGCGCCTTCGAGGCACCGGCCGAGACCGGTATTAAGCAGCAGCGCGCTGCGGTGGGCCTTGGGCGCAGCGTTGGAATGGTCGAGTTCTTCGGTTCGCCCGCGAGCATCGGCTACCCCGCGCTGGTCTTTTTCGTGGGAAGCCGCCGCCATGTCGGCCACGAAAAAATCCAGCAAGCCGTCGTTGTTCACGTCGCCCAGATCCGAACCCATCGAATAATAGGAGGTGTGTGGCAGGGCTTGATCGAGGGCATTGGTGAAAGTGCCGTCGCGGTTGTTGTGATAGAGTTTGTCCGGGACGCCGTAGTCGTTGGCAACATAGAGGTCCGGCCAGCCATCATTGTCGTAATCCCACCAAGTGGCGGAATGGCTCTGCGTTTCGCTGGTGATGCCACTGCGCTCGGTCACGTTGGTGAAAGTGCCGTCGCGGTTGTTATGGAAAAGATAACCGCGCTGGCCCGTGGGATGCTTGGCGGTATCCAGGATATTGGTTGAAATATAGACATCGAGCGCACCGTCGCGATCATAGTCGCAGAAGGCGGCCATGACGCTGGAATCGATGACATCGAGGCCATAGGCGTGAGCCTGTTCCTTGAACGTCCCGTCGCCCTGATTGATATAGAGGAGATTCGGAGCGTTGAACCGGCACACATAGATATCGAGCCGGCCGTCGTTGTTCACGTCGGCGAAAGTCACGCCCTGCTTCCAAACCATGGCCGCGGCACCTTTGTCGCCGACGCCGGCTTGGTCGGTGACATCCTCGAATTTAAAATTGCCCAGATTGCGAAACAGGCGGCAGCTCTCGGTCTTGCTCACGACAAAAATATCCGGACGGCCGTCGCCGTCATAATCGCCGATGGCCACGCCGGTGCCCAGCGAACCGCCCTCGGATTCCTGATAAAGCTCGGCCCACATTTTCGGATCGGCGTAGCGATTTTCCGTGACGATGCCAGTGGTCTCCGGCGCAAGCTGGGCGAACAGGGTGGCGCCGCGAGGGAACGGGTGGGGGGAGAAAGGATTTTCCGCGATGCTGCCCTGCGAATCCGCGGCGTTGAGGCCGGGCGTGGTGGAAAGCGCGATCACCAGCATCATGCACCGCAGGATCGGGGGAACGGCGGCCCGCATCCGCGACGGTTGGCAATGCTCAGCGGCAAACATGGTAGGCGTCGATGGGACGAACCTCCCTCCGGTGAGTCAAGGAAGGTTTTCCCCCTGTGCTGAACCTGAACTGGGCTTGCCCCCTACTTCTTTGTGCGATTGCTTCCGTGATTCCGAAACCCGCGCCCAATTCAGCGACTCAGTGAGCAAACCATCTCCACGTTCTTCTCTCGTCTGGCTGATCATTCCCGTGGTCGCATTTGGTTTTCTAGTTTGGGTCGATTACCTCCGGGTGCAGCGCGTGATTTATACGACGGGTCTCGTCGCGGAACCGTTGAAGCCTGATGCCGGTTCGGCGACCGGATTAGCCGGGGGAGCTCGGGAGCTGATCGTGCCGGAGCACAATAACGACAGCTATCACTGGATTGTCCAAACCCAGCAAATGCTGGCGCAAGGCGAGGCCAGGGTGCGGCATGTGGACTACGACAACGCCCCGTTTGGCCGGGCGGTGGAATCTCCGTCTCCGTATCGCTGGTGGCTGGGTTTTGTCGCGTGGCTGGATCAGAGGGTTTCCGGCCGTTCGCCTGGCCTGGCGGTGGAACAGGCGGCGCTTTTCGCTGATCCCTTGTTGCATCTTTTGCTCCTGGTGGGAGCCACGGCGTTTGTCGCATGGCAGTTCGGCGTTTTTCCCGCGGCGTGGTTTTCCGCGGGCGTGGCGGTGTTTTTTCCCTTCGCCGGGGGATTTATTCCGGGAGCACCGGATGACCAGGGACTGTCGCTCGTTTGTGCCATCGGAAGCGTGTTGCCACTGCTGGCGGGGTTGCGCGCCTTCTACGCCCCGGCGGCCTCTGAAGAAACGGGTGAGCAGGGCCCAGACCGACGGGTGGATCGATGGTTTTTGGCCGCCGGTGTGATGGGTGGATTGGGCGCCTGGGTGAGCGTGGCCAGCCAAGTACCGATTTTGATCGGCATTTTTTTCGGCGGGCTGATCGCGGCGTGGGCGGCCCGGAGTTCAGCGCCGGCCACTGCGCGCGGACCCTCCCTGGTGATCGGGTGGTGGTCGTGGGGATTGGGCGGGGCGAGCACCATTTTGGCCGCGTACTTGATCGAATATTTTCCGGACCACCTGGCTTCATGGCAGCTGCGGGCGGTGCACCCGCTTTATGGATTGGGGTTGCTTGGTTTGGCGGCGATGCTGGTGCAGGCGGAGGCTGGGATACGGGGAGGGAAGCTCCGCAGGAGTGTTCGCGGCTGCGTCATTCTCCTCCTCGGGCTGATGGCGGTGGCGGTTTTGCCCGTGGTGATGTGGAAGACCAAGAGCGAAGGATTTCTCGCGCTCGGAGTCTCCTCTCTGCGCCTGACGAAACTTCCCGGAGGTGCGGTGGCCAGCAGCCTTTGGGC
>JANYDX010000202.1 GCA_025363395.1 Verrucomicrobiota bacterium | reverse complement strand
GCCAGAAACAGCTGGTGGGCTGCTGGTCATGGCCGGTTTCCCTGATCATTATTTTCATTATCAATTTCGTGCTGGCTTTCGCCAGCGTGGTCATCCTGCAGCGAGCCGCGCTCGACGCAAAACGAAAGGCGGAGCAAAGTCTGGCGGCCAAGGTTAAGAAGCTCCGGGCCGAAACCGCAGCCACCAAAGCGGAGAACGCCGCGGGCCAGGCGGAAAAACTCCTTGAGGAAATTCGCGATCTGCGACGCGGAGCATTTGTCCCGTTTTGGCAAAACCCCGTGGTCGGCGCGCTGTTTCTTTCGTCAGGCGGCACGACCATGCTTCAGATGTTTATTTGGTTCATGGGGCGGTGAACCGGGCGAAGGAGCCGCTCATCGCAATGCGGCATGGCTCAGCTCCAGTGCTGGAGTTCCAGGATATTCCCTTCGGGATCTCTGGCGTAGACTACCGTCAGTAACCCGACTCCCGCAACCGTCGTGGTTGACACCTGTCCGACCGCACTGCCGCCGGCTGATTGCACTGCTTGCAGAGCTTCATTCACGTCGCTGACGAGGAATGCAAGATGGCCGAATCCAGGTTCGTTCACCACCGGCTTCGCACCAGTCGTCATTTTATCGTAAGCGAATATTTCCAAGGTCGGACCATCGCGATCGAAACCGGGCAGGTTCAGATGCATGCCGGTCAGGTGGGCGCTCTCAAGCGAGGTCAGGTCATCGAGCCATTTTCCCGAGAGATCGCGCTCTGGAAGTTTCGGAACACAGCCAAGGACCTCGCAATAGAATCGCATCAGCCGTCGCCAATCCCGTCCGGTGAGATTCGTGTGAACGTACTTCGCTTTGATCGGCATATGATTTTTATCCAAAGTTACTCGGTCAATCGGAGATGACCAGTTGAATGCTGCCTCATCAAAGCGGGCAGGCTAACGGGCACCGCGCGCATCGGTCACGTCACTTTTTAGAAGAGAGAATCCGGCGAGGAGTATTGGATCTCCGGGATTTCAACCCGGACAGTTCATCAGAACTTCCCCAAAACATCCCTTTCCACCGCCACCTCCGTCCAGCGCGCCATTCGGCCCCACGTGTAGTCGGATTGTAGGTTTTTTGAGAAAGACTGTTCAGGAAACCCAATGACGATTGACAGGGTATGCCACCACCCAGCCACATGGTGCACCCATGAAATACCCCATATTGCGCTGGTTGATCTGTGTCCTGGCACTTTTGACCGCCACTGCATCGCTACACGCGGATCGACAAACAGACCGGCGCAATGAACGCGTTCCACGCGGACATAAAGCGCATCCGCCGCAGCGCAAATCGATCAAGCCATTTTCCTTCTCAGCGGGCCCCACGGGCTACACCCCACAGCAACTGCGCCACGCTTACGGATTCGACCAGCTCAATACTCTCGGTGCAGGCCAGGTAATCGGCATCGTGGTCGCCTACGGCAGTCCCACCCTCCAGGCTGATCTGGATACCTTTTGTGCGGCCTTCAACTTTCCGAGCACGAACCTCGAGGTGTACTACCCACAGGGCCAGTCAGGAGCCGACGGCAACTGGGCGAGTGAAACCTCTCTCGATGTCCAGTGGGCGCATGCAATCGCACCGGAGGCAAAGATCATCGTCGTGGTCGCCCGAACGGCGATGATGACAGATCTCCTCGCCGCCATTGACTACGCCGTGAGCGTCGGCGCCAAACAAATCAACATGAGTTGGGGTGCACCGGAATTCCCAACGGTTACGACCATTGATTACCATTTCAACGTGCCGGGAGTCACCTTTGTGGCGGCCTCCGGCGACTCCGGGGCCGGTGTGTCGAGCCCGGCCTGCTCTCCGTTTGTCGTCAGCGTCGGTGGAACTTCGCTCGATCTCGACGCCGCAGCGAACGTCACACAGGAAACCGGCTGGAACGGCAGCGGGGGCGGTGTTAGCGCATATCAGCCCCTCCCTTTTTATCAGGTAAACTGGTTCGGAGGCACGCAGCGTGGTGTACCGGATGTCGCTTACGATGCCGACCCCAACACCGGCGTCCCGGTATTTGAAACGTCGGCCGGCTGGGAACAATTCGGCGGAACCAGCATAAGCTCACCCCAATGGACTGCCCTCTTTGCCCTCGCGAATTCCCTGCGGCAACAGACGATCAGCTCATCACCCGGCTCACTCTACTCGCTTGCCGAGACTAATTATGCGGCCTGGTTCCGTGATATCATTTCTGGCAACAATGGAATTCCCGCCGGCCCCGGCTACGATCTGGTGACCGGTCTGGGCTCCCCGCGAGCAGACCAGCTCGTCCTGGCGTTGGCCGACGGTTTTTCCACCCAAGTCGCACCGCCGGTCTTCTTCCCTCCGGGCGGAACTTACGCGAGTGCCCAGAACGTGACCGTTGTTTCCGCCACTCCTGGCGCGTCCATTCGCTACACCTTGGACGGCTCCCTCCCCACTGCCGCCGCCGGGACGATCTACAACGGTCCGATCTCGATCAGTGGCAACGTCACTCTCAACGCCATCGCCTATAAACCGGGCTTGGCCGACAGTCCGGTGACCGGCGGAAATTATTCGTTCCTGCCTCAAGCCGCGGCCCCGGCGTTTAGCCCCGGCAAAGGCAACTACACCAGCGCCCTGTGGATTTCGATCACTGCGGCTACGCCCGGAGCAACGATTCTCTATACCACCGACGGCAGCACTCCTACCGCCGCCAATGGTCTGGTCTTCACCAGCCCGCTCTACCTCAGCCAATCGTGCACCTTGCAGGCCATCGCCCGGGCCAACGGGTTCATCGACAGCCCGGTCGCCAGCGCGACCTACATTTTCAATCTTCCACCTGCGGCCGCTCCTGTTTTCAGCCCCGCGGGCGGCACTTATTCCAGTGTACAATCGGTCTCGATCACCTCCGCCACTCCGGGAGCCACGATCATCTACACCACCGACGGCAGCTTACCCTCCGACGGCAACGGCGCAACCTACACCGGTCCGGTCTATCTCAACCAACCAACCACGTTGCAGGCTCTCGCACGCGCCACCGGATTCAGCAACAGCCCGGTCACCAGCGCCACTTACACGGTCAATCTGCCCGCCGCCGCAACCCCGGTTTTCAGTCCGGCCGCCGGTACTTATTCCAACGCGCAAACGATAACCATCAGTTCGACCACACCCGGAGCCACTCTGGTTTATACGACCGACGGCAGCACGCCCGTCGAGATCAACGGCACGATCCTCTCCGGCACGGTCTATTCAGGACCAGTGACGATCAATCGCTCCACCATGCTCAAAGCCATCGCGTTTAGCGGCAGCTTCGGCGACAGCACGGCGAACCGTGGTCTCTACAACATCACGAATTCACCGGCGATTGTCTTGAATGTCCTGCACGACTTCAACGCCGCGAACAATGGGGGAACGACTCCGTTGGCTGCGTTGGTCCTCGCAAAGAACGGCAGTTTCTACGGACAGACCATGCTTGGTGGCACCAACCAAGTAGGCACGATATTCCAAATGACGCCTGCCGGCGTCTTGAACACGCTGGTGACATTTAACGGTGCGAATGGAGCCTATCCAGCTCTGGCAAACTTGATCGAAGGCACAGACGGCAATCTTTATGGTGCCACCGCTGGTGGCGGCCTGTCCAATAACGGCACGGTTTTTCGAATGACGCCAACCGGCGACCTGACCTCCTTGGTGTCATTCAACTTCGACAACGGTTCAAACCCGGAAGGGACCCTGCTCCAAGCCAGCGACGGCAATTTCTACGGCACGACCGAAGGTGGAGGCGTCGGCAACTTCGGTACTATTTTCCGAATGACTCCGGCGGGCGATCTGACCACGTTGCTCACATTTAACGATGCAATTGGGTACAATCCCATGGCTGGTTTGAACGAGGGCCTCGATGGGAATTTCTATGGAAACACCGGGGCGGGCACTATTGGCACGATTTTCCGAATGACCCCGACCGGCAACCTGACGACGCTTCTAGCGTTCAACGGTGACAATGGATCGTACCCGGGGGCGCCTGTGCTGCGGGGTCGCGATGGCAATTTTTATGGCACGACGGAAGGTGGAGGTCCTGGTTCCCGCGGCACTCTTTATATGATTTCCCCGGCCGGTGCACTGACCACGTGGGTGTCCTTTAACGGGACCAACGGAGCAAGTCCTGCCGGGGCCTTGATCCAAACCAGCGATGGAACCTTTTATGGCACGACCGTAGAAGGAGGCAGCAGCGAATCGGGCACTGTCTTTTCAATGAAACCGGACGGGCTGTTCATCTCATTGGCATCGTTTGACGGAGCCAACGGGGATCAACCTTTTGCTTCCGTCATTCAGGGCAACGACCGCAATTTTTATGGTACGACACGGTGGGGCGGCGCCTACGGTAGCGGTGTGGTGTATCAGCTGATCATTCCGCCGGCTGTCGTCGCAGCGCCGGTAATCAGTCCCGGCACTGGCACCTATCCGTGTCCGCAGTCAGTGACGATTACCTCAGCCACATCCGGAACCACGATCCGCTACACCAGCGATGGCAGCACGCCGACCAAAATATACGGCACTCAATATACCGGGCCCCTGACCATCAGCACAACGACCACCCTGCAGGCCATCGCCTACAAAACCGGCCTCAGCGACAGTGCCGTTACCTCCGCCACTTTGACGGTGAAATTATCCCCCACAATCACAAGTCAACCCGTGAGCCAGACTGTAATCAAGGGTGCCAAGGTAACGTTCAGTGTCGCGGCTTCGGGAAAGACTCCGTTCGTCTATCAGTGGCTATTCAACGGCAAACCGATCAATGGCGCCAACGGATCCACCTTCGTGATCAATTCGGCACAGACCGCCAATGCCGGAAGCTACACCTTGGTCGTTCTCAATCTTTATGGCATCGCGACATCTGAGATCGCAACCCTGACCGTGAACGTACCGCCCACCATCACGCAGCAACCGGCCACTCAAACGGTCAAGCGAGGCGAGAAAGTGACATTTTCTGTGGCAGCCAGCGGCACCGCGCCATTCAGTTACCGGTGGCAGTTCGATGGCAGTCCCATTGTCGGAGCTACGGCCCCCTCGTACACCATCAATTCGGCCCAACCGGCGGCGGCGGGAAATTATGCAGTGGTGGTGACCAACGTCGCGGGCAGCGCCACATCGTCTGTCGCCAAACTCACGGTCAAATAGGTTCAACGTAATCGGAAGTCGATCAGACGCTGTCAGCTTTGATTATTTGCATTCGATCGTCTCCGCCCAGACCAAGCCGCCGGGGTTGGATATTAAACCCGGCTTGGCCTCGAACATGGCCTGAAATCGACTTCGGTCAGCATGATCGGCGGAAAACCGGCCCGGGTGCAGATGTCCGACACGATGGCCCGCAGGTGGGGATGAATCATCTGCGGACAGACATGCTGAGCCGTACCGATTCAGAAGGATGACCACGAAACATACCAAATACACGAAATCCCAGAGTGAGATCTCCTGAATAAAATCAGGGAAACGGGCTTCACCTTTTGGGATAAAACGCCGTCGTCGAATTTTCCTCCAAGGTATTCAATTCGTGTATTTCGTGGAGACCCCAACTGCATCCTGAGGATGCGCCAATCACTGTCACGTAATGCGTGACAGCCCGCTCTGGCGCACCTGCAAAATAATTGTCACTTATTAAGTGACAATTAGCCTGGGTTTCAGTGGTGCAGCTGCGTGGCCATCCCATCGCGTGGTGCCGCCCGGATCAGTTGCTGGGGTTGGTTTTGCCGGCGGCTTGGGCCTGCTGGGCTTCGAACATGGCTTGGAAATTGACTTCGGTCAGTATGATCGGAGGAAAACCGGCCCGTGTGCAGACGTCCGACACGATGGCCCGCAGGTAGGGATAGATCATCTGCGGACAGGCGATGCTGAGGATGCCCTGCAGCCGCTCCTCGGGCACGTGGCGGATCTCGAAGATGCCGGCCTGCTTGGCCTCGACCAGGAAAAGTTTCCGGTCCTTGATCTTGGCCGTCACGGTCGCGGTGACGGTGACCTCATAGATCCCCTCACTGACTTTAGCGGCTGCCATCGAAAGGTCGATGTCGACCTGGGGTGGTTGCTGCTCCAGCAAAATGGCCGGGGAGTTGGGCTGCTCCAGTGACAGATCTTTTAGGTACATGCGCTGGATTTGGAATACGGGGGTGAGGTCTTGGTTGGTCATGAGAGTGGGATTCTGGGAAAAACAAAAATCCGGTTTCCTATCAGTGGATCAGTTTTGCCGTGGGAAGCATTTCCCTTCCGGCGTGGTGGAGAGGTGGTGTTACTAGCAAGCGACTACTGAAGAGTGCCGATTCTTTTTTGACAAGAGGAGGCTGGGTGAATTTCAGGTTTCAATCCCGCGACAAGGCGATCCGACTTAATCAGGCATTGCTGTTTATACCGAGGCCAAGCCGACGGGGTCGGGTTTCAACCCGGATATTTCACACCTTGAATCAAACTTCTCAAAATATCCGTTTCCCTCGACGCTGCATCGGGGGAAAGCGGCCCTGTCGCGGTTAACCCGCACGGCTCCGACTCCGGCGCGAGTAAGGTCGGCCCAGCTGGGCGAACATATCACGCCAACAGGCGTGAGTGTTCGGGTCAAAGGGCTCAGCACCCGGCTCCCCCCGGGGATGAAAATTTGACGCGGAAGGATTCGCCCTGAGAGGAAATTTCGGCAAAGTAGGGGAGCATGAAATCGCTTCTCTTGGCCGGTGCGTTCGTGGTTGCCACGGCCGGCGCCATTGTCGCCACGGCCGGAACTGCGGCGGCCGCCGAACCACTCGGAGCGGAGGTCCGGCAGTTGGTGCTCAGCATTGCGCCGACTTGGTCCTCCAGCCAAGGCACGCTGCAACGCTTCGAGCGCGGGGCGGACGCACAGTGGCTGCAGGTTGGCGAGGCGGTGCCGGTGCTCTATGGCAAACACGGTCTCGCTTGGGGCCGGGGGGTGCGGGGCAGCGATGAGCCCGGGTTGCGCAAGCGGGAGGGCGACGGCCGGACGCCCGCCGGCGCTTTCACGCTCGGCCTCATCTACGGCAACGATCGCCGTCTGCCGGAGGGCGCGGATTTTCCCTACCATCAGGTGACGGAGGTCGATGCGTGGCCCGACGACCCGAAAAATCCTTTCTACAATCAGCACGTGACGGTGAACGCTGCGATTCCTCCCGCGTGGTTCGCATCGCAGCGCATGTGCACCGGCGATCCGGCCTACCGTTGGCGGGTAGAGATCCGGCACAATTCAGATCCGATCGAACCCGGGGCGGGTAGTGCCACATTCTTCCATATCCGCCGCGGCGAAACCCGTCCCACCTCGGGTTGCACCACGATGGCCGAACCCGCCCTGCGCGACCTCGTTATCTGGCTGCGGGCCGCGGCCACGCCGCACTATGTGCTGTTGCCGCGCGCTGAATACGTGAGGTTGTGGAAAGCCTGGGGTCTGCCTGCACCCGACCCGGCGAAGTGACCGGCGGGCGCACGCGTCGTCGACTCCTTGAGCGCAACTATGGGCTTTGCGCCGGATATGAAACCTGAATGATACCACCACGATGTTTGCCCGGCTTTTCCGCCGTTTGAAACCGGATCCCACGGCCAAATGGCCGGTCGCGCCGCGTTGGCGTCCAGTGCTCAATTGGCAGACTCATGCCATCGGTCCGATGAAGTTTGGCGTCCGATTCGAAGAGGCGAAGCAACTTGGACGTCCGGACCTTTACGAATCAGACGATGCAAATCCTGATTACGGAACAATCACCTATTCACTCCCTGGCGTATTGTTTGGCTTCGAGGCCGGGCAATTGGAGTACATGTCGTTTTTGTTCGGGCCCGATCCCTATTTGCCCAAGGCACCTGGCCTGACTTTCTGTCGACTGGAATTTGGTGGCGGCCCTTTCGCCGGCATCATGCTGACTTATCAAACCACCGAAACGTTTATCAGCGAAGCGCTGGGGAAGCCTATGCTACGTGACGTGGACGACGATGAAATCATCCTGTTTTACCGCTTCGGGAAGGATACTTTTGAATTTGAGTTTAAACCGGAGGGCGTTCTCAAACGGCTCAACGTTTATCCTACCGATCCCGCAGCCGGTGAAGTGCGGCCCTTTAAAAAGTAGAGAACTCCGGGGCAAACTTCCCCGCCTGCGGTGGGCGCCGGAGCATGAGGGCGGGTTTTCAAACCCAACGGCATCACTTTCTGTCATTCTGAGCGCAGCGAAGAATCCATGTATTCGCAGGTGATATCACGTTTGTTGCGGTGGGTTCTTCGCTTCAGTCTGAATGACAAACCAGTTTGAAGATACGCCCTGGAGCCGCCCACGCATAGCTTCCGGCCGTCAATTCGAAATCTCGGGCTCCACGAGCATCGCCAGGTTGATGAGCGACTCCTGCCAGCCGAGGTAGCACATCTCCGGGGGGATGACGCCGGGCACACCCGCCTGCTCGATGTTCACCTCCGTGCCGACCAGCACCTTCTTCAGCGTGATCGTCACCTGGATCTCCCCCGGCAGGTTCGGGTCGTCGAATTTGTCGGTGTAGCGCAGCTTCTCACCGGGCACGAGTTCGAGATAGGTGCCGCCAAACGAGTGGACATTGCCGGTGGTGAAATTCGTGAACGACATCTTGTACGTGCCGCCGACCTTCGCCTCGAGTTGATGGACCTTGGCGGTGAAGCCGTTTGGCGGAATCCATTTGCCGAGGGCATCGGCGTCAAGGAACGCGCGGTAAACTTTCTCGGGCGTCGCTTTGAGGACGCGGTGAAGACGGATGGTATTTGTGGACATAAATTTTATTTTTTGAAGGCGAAGGCGGATGCGGTGTTTTCAAATGCTCAACGAATGAGTTTAAGCTTGGCGGACATCCCGGTCGTTTTTGCCGCAGATTCCTTTCCGGTTCTGGCGCGGAGTGGTGCGGGATGAGGCCGGATATGCGACAAGCTGCCGGGGCGCAGCCACAATGAAAGCGTGCGGACTGCCGCGGGATTTCCACTCAACTTCAAGCGGCCTGCCTTCGTGGCCGCTCTGATTTTCGTGTCGCCGGCCCAGATCTCCACCAGGGTGCGCACATCCGAGCGAATCTGGATGTCCTCCTCCTTGCCCGGGTGCTGCACACACAGTTCGCGCTCGCGGTTTGCCTCGATGATGATCCACCAGTGCGCAAACTTGGACAGACCGGAGAAAACGAATCCGGCGACGATCCGGCCGCCCGGCAGCTGAGTCGCGTCGATCCGGCGACAGTAATCATACATGAGCAGGTGAACGTCGAGTTCGTCGTCCCGCATCTGGCCGCGCGCCCATTTCATCCCCCATTCTCCGAGTCCGAAGATGATCGGGCGCAGTTCCAGGCCTGCGGGCGAGAGTTCGTATTCCGCGCGCCGTTGTCCCGGCTGGATCCGCCGGACAACCAGGCCACAGTCCACCAGCTGGTTGAGCCGCTTGGTCAGCAGCGTGGGTGAGAGCTGCGAGAGGGAGCGCTGAAAATCGCGGTAGCGCCTCGTGCCGAGCAGGAGCTCGCTGACAATCAGGATGGTCCAACGCTCACCCAGGATTTCGGCGGCTTTGGCGATCGGGCAGAATTGGCCGTAGTGAAGACTCATCGTGGTTGAACCGGACAAGGAAAGTCGTCCCGGGTTGCTACATTTTATGTCGTAGATGGCAACCGGCGAAAAAACTAGAGTAGTCCTTCACCCCGGCCAATCACGCCGGGCCATCAACCTCCGATTAATACGATGAATAACACGACAATCACGATCAGTCCCAACCAAGCGCTTTGGGAAAAAGGCGACTTCACCCGCATCGCCGACACCATGCGCGAGAGCGGCGAAGCCCTCGTCAGCCAGCTCGGCATCACCCCCGGCCTCAAGGTCCTCGACCTCGGCTGCGGGGACGGCACGACGGCCTTGCCTGCGGCGAAACGCGGCGCGGACGTCCTCGGCATGGACATTGCGCGAAACCTGGTCGAGGCCGGCAATCGGCGCGCGCGGCTGCTGGGCTTGGACAATTGCCGGTTTGTGGAGGGCGATGCGACCAATCTGCTCCCGCTGGCTGACCGGACATTCAATCTCGTCGTGAGCGTCTTCGGCGCGATGTTTGCGCCCAAGCCGTTTGAAGTGGCGAAGGAGATGGTGCGCGTCACCCGGCCCGGCGGTCGGATCGTGATGGGCAACTGGATACCCAATGACCCGACACTCGTGGCACAAATTCTAAAGATCAGCTCCGCGTACACGCCGCCACCGCCGGAAGGATTTGTCAGTCCGATGATGTGGGGAATGGAGAGCCACGTGATCGAGCGATTCACCGGTGCGGGAGTGGCCAGGGATAGAATTTCCTTCGAGCGCGATACGTTCACGTTCAGATTCCCCGGCAGCCCCACGGCGTTTGTGGAGGAATTCCGGTGCTTCTACGGGCCCACCATGAATGCCTTTGCTGCCGCGGAAAAGGCTGGTCGCGCTGCCGAATTGCAGCGGGAACTGGAAGCACTGTTCGTCAGCCAAAATAAGAATTCGCATCCCGGCACCACCTCCATTCCCGCAACTTTTATGCGCGTGACGGTGGCGTTGTGAGAGTAAGTCATGGCTTCTCTGAGCGGTGGACGGTTGATTCAGGCTTGGCTGGTTGTCCGAAGGGGTTTTCTTGTCCGGCCATAGCCTTGGCGGAGGTGGATGCCCTGATGGTTTGCTGGAATCGCGGCGTAAAGCCGCTGCTTGTTTGCTGCAATCGGGCAACTGGCCGACCTCGCCGGGGTGATCAGCGCAGCGGTTCCGCCGCCGAGAACTCGAACGTGATAACTTTGGACGGCCAGCGCGGTTCTTCCACCGCGCTGAGACGCCCGTAAAGGGAGAAACTCTCACCTTTGATCAGTTGCGCAGACAGATCAGAGTCGTTGCGCACGTCGGTTGAGAGTATCGCCCGAACCCGATACTTGGATAACTCGCTTTGCTGCTCAGCAAATTCGACTTGGCCGCTGGCCCGATCATAGGATTTGATGATCGCGGTAAAACAATACCGCTTCAGCAGCCAGGTCCCAAAGAGTCTTTTCCGGTTCAGATTTTTAACGATGCCGTTCCGCGATTGGAATGGTCCGGTCACTCCTTCGAGCGGCGGCGCGATTTGGTCGGGATCGTCAGGTACCCAGATGGAGCGCAGGAGCGCCGCGGGATCAAGCACGGGAAAAACCGAACCTAGCACGGGGTGGACCTTCACCTCGCCGTGGTCTTCCATTTTAACCGACACTTCCAGTGGAGGAAAATCCTTGGCCTGCAGCGTGAGCTTGTTGAATCCAGCGGGGACGAGCTCCAAGGTCAGGGGTGTCTGACCGACGACCCGTCCAGCCATCAGGACCGTCACGCCCGGCGTGGTGGTTTCCACGGTCAATTTTCCATGAGGCAGGCGCACCGTCCCGGTGGATTCCACGTTTTCCGTGATGGTGGCCTTGTAATAGACTTCCGGCCAGAAGAGGTATTGCAGAGTGAGCTGGCACCCCCCGGGGGGCAGCTGGGGTATGACCAACGGCGTCCGACCGAGAACGGCCGCGCCCAGGCGAACCGTGACGCCGGCGGGATCGGAGTCGAGGCGCAGCGATCCGCTCTTAAAATTGATCGCGACCTCGCTGGTGCGCTCAGCGTCTATGTTCACTTCCTCGCGGGTATCGGGCCACCCTTCGGCTCGAGCAGTGACGGCATATTTACCCGGAGGCAGTCCGGACAGCACTTGATCGATGGTGCCTTCGACGCTGGTGGTTGTCGCATCGCCAGGCGAGGGGAGACGGGTCGCTTCAAAGGTCGCGTTGGCGCGGTTGGATTTCACGACCAGGCTACCGGTCGTCTTGGGGTCGGGAGCAAGGGGGCTCTTGCTGCCCGACGACGACGAGAGCGCGCATTTTCCGATGAGAAGAACCAGCACCAGGGCCGCAACCAGAATTACGGGGCCGAATCGACGGTACGGGGAACCGAGGGGAAACAGCGACTCATATAATCCCGGCACCTTGCGCGGCACTGTTAACGATTTGGGCTCCGGGGTGGGAGGTTCGGTCGCGGGCGCTGCGGGATTCGGCGTTGGTGCGGGAGGCGGAGCGATTACGGCGGGAGGCGGGGTGATTGGTGCGGGCGGAGGAGGGAAGAATTTCGCCAGTGGGGGTGAAGGTGGCGTGATCGGTGCCAGCGGTGGAGGTGCGCTGGCCGCAGAAACGGGCCGGGCGGCCCAAGTATCCGGTGACGGCGGTGGAGGTGGCGGGGGCGTGCGACCCAAACTGGGTTGACCGCCCACCAGTGGGGGAAGCTTTGGTTTGGGTTTAGCTACCGCGGCTGGCGTGGCGCTCGGGGGCAAGAGTGCCATTGGCTTGGCGGAGTTTGCGGCCGGTTCTTGAACTTTGAGTTCTGAGTTTTGCGCTGGTCGGGGTGTCGCCGGCTCAGTGGAGCTGGGGGCGATTTTGACCAGCGTCTGGTAGGCGTCGTTGATCGTCTGCACCATGCGTTGCGCTTCGCGGACCGCTTCGGGACCATCCGGGGCCGCTCGATCCGGGTGCCAGCGTTCAATCAGCCGGCAATAAGCGGCGTCGATTGTGGCGCGCGAGGCACCGACATCCGATTCAAGGACCCGATAGGATTCTTTGACCTCCATGAAGTGCCGTGCGGCGCCCAATTACTTACCGCCGCTGATTGCCGGAGCAACGAGTATTTCGGCAAAATTGTATCAAACTCGTGCGGCGATGCCGCGCCAGCGGGCCCACTCTGTCAGGAATATTATGCACAGATCAGCTGGAAGCGGTGCAAACCGCACGTGGTCGCCTCGGTCCATGCTCAAGGTTCAGGCCACGGCCGCGTGATCCAGCACGGGAATTGCGCGACTGACAGAGAGCAGGCGCGAGAGGGAAAGAAGATGCAGGGCGATGAAGAGGGGAGCGGCAAAAAACGCCGCATACATCATGTTGTGATACGGACCGACTTTCGGCAGGAGTACAAATGCAATGCCGGCGGCGACCACCACGATGTCGAGCAGGCCGAACAGATTCGTGAACCACAGTATGCGCGCACCTGCGTAGCCTTTTCCCAGCATCCATGCGGTCCAGAGCGCCAGAATTGCGGCGGTGATATGGGTGAGTCCGTCGGCAATGGCAAAAGACACGGGCATGGTCCCGAGCGTGCCCTGAATCAGAAATCCAGTGCCGAAAAAAGCGCGCATGCCCTGCGGTACCAGCAGCCACTCGTGTCCGCCGCGCATGAAATTCCCGCCTATGGCAGTGGCAAAAAACAATCCTGCGACGAGCACCACTCCTCCAAGTAGCAGCGCAAAAAACGCCGGTCCGCCAATGTCGGCTGGGATGAGATTATGACCGCCAAACATCCAGAGGAGAAACGCCAGCCAGCCCACCCCGATGCTGCCGACGACGATTATCCTGCGCCGGGAAGCCCCGAGTTTTCCGAGACACCAGAGCAAAAGGCTCGTGAGCAATAGATCGAAGGTGAGAATGTATGACGTGTTTGCTAAGTCGGATGTTTGCATGGCGGGAATGCGGTGGATTTTAGTTGGTTTCGTTTGGATGGTTTGCCTTCGCTTGAAACCATAGCATGCCGCTGGGCCACGCTCTGTGACTCAGGTCACAGTTCCCGGTGTTTTTTCTGCTTTCCTTTTGCTTACGGTCCCGGTGTCCGCAGAAAAGTCCCTCCGCATGATCAATCCCCAGGTAATTGCAGCGTATCCGTTTCTCGGGAAGATGTCGGCCGGTTCCCGGCGCCTGCTCGAAGCGCAGGGTAAAGTGCGTACGCTGCGGCGCGGCACGACGGTGATTAGAAAAGGTGACCGGGTGGGGGGAATGTATTTCGTGATTTCCGGGGATCTCCGCGTATTCATCCTTTCGCCCGGTGGCGAGGAAGCTTCGCTCTACCGGGTCGGTCCCGGCGAGTCCTGCCTGCTCGCTACCAGCGCGGTGTTTTCCGAGATGCTCTATCCGGCCTGGGTCGAGGTCGATTCCAGGGAAGTGAAACTTTATTCCATTCCCGCCGCGATATTCCGCACGCTTTTTAGCCAGGAACGGGTGGTGCAGGATTTCATCGTCAAAGTGCTGTCCGAGCGGGTCTTTGATCTAATGTCCGTCGTGGAAGAGCTCAGTCTGCAATCAATTGAAGATCGGCTTAAAAATCTGCTGGCGCGGCGGGCCAGTCCCAATGGCGAGGTCGTGATGACCCACGAAAAAATTGCCTTCGCCATGGGCACAGCCCGAGAGGTGGTCTCAAGAAAACTGAAGCAATTGACGGAAGCCGGTCTCATCGAAACCACGCGCGGCCGGATTTATCTTTTGAAACCAGCAGCACTGAAGACTCGAAAGGACTGAAGCAGGCCCGGCGCTTGATCGGCCCTCAGCATCACGTTGTGGCGTGTTTCTTTCGCGCCCTGGTCAGCTCTTTTTGATGAAAAAGGGGTAGACGGCATCCAGGGCATTTCTATCCCAATCGATTTGCGGCGCTGGATCTTTTGTCTGGCCTGAAATGAGCGGGCCATAGCAGCCCGGGGCGCGCAAGATCACGTACACCTTGTGGGCAGGGCGGCAGGCGTTTGGCGCGCTGAACTTCCTGCACGGCGGACCACGCGGCATAGCTCATGCCTTCCACGTTAGCTTTTCTTAGAATGAACGCATCCGGTACGTAAGCGATGAAGATGACGACATCTTCCTTGATCTGACAGAAGGTCTTGGGTTTCTGGCGGTCAAACTTCATGAAATCATTAACCGTGGAATCCCACGCCGTCTTGAATCCTTCCGAAAAATAGCCGGCCACCGCCGACTCTCCGCGCTGTCGCCAAAACCGATTTCCGGCTTTTGTGGCCCGCGAAAGCGGATTTGCTTGGCGCAGTCTTCAAAATATCCCTCGCCGGGCTTTTTAAAACAACCTTGCAGGAGCAACGCCCAGGCAATCACACCGAGCGCGGTAAATTTTATCGATGGCCCAATCACGAATTTGCCCATTAGGAATTCCCTCACAAAACGAACTCCCCTGCAAGTGTTCTCCACCCCATCGGACCGTCGCTGACAGAGATTTCGGGATGGAGGTCGTCTCGCCATCGCCCGAGGTGAGCCGAGCGTAAAGCCCGACCTGTACAGACAGCGGCTTAGGGATAAGCCGCCCTCTCTTCGGAGAAAAAGGGGGCGAAAAAAACGCCGCCGGTTTTTCCGGCGGCGCTGAAATGATCGGGCTGACTGCGATGAGCTCAGAACTTGACCGCGACCGACAGCGAGTAGCTGCGGGGATTCAGGTAGGAGAACTGGAACGGGGTCGCCACGCGCGAGGGGTTGCCGATGTTGCCGCCAGGCGGGCGCTGCGCAGTGTTGTAATAGAGCGGCAGGTCTTCGCTGAAGAGATTGTCGATGCTCAGGTCCACGGTGACGTTGTAGCGCTGCTGAAACTTGAACGTGTAGCCGAAGACAGCCGTGGCGGTGTAGTAGCTCTTGCGGTAAACGGGATCGAGCGCGCCTACCGAGGGATCATCGATCGTGCCGGCAGGATTGGCGGGATTCACGATAGTGTCGGCGCCACGGAAACCGATGACTTCCTTACCGCGGTAATTGACGCCGCCGCCGAAGCGGAAGCCCTTGAGCTTACCCGTCTGCACGGTGTAGTCGGTGAACACGTTGCCGGTGATCAGGGCGAGACGCGTGAGCTTTTGCGAGGCGGTGACAAAGTTGGCGGTCACTGCCTGGAGATTGTTCCATGCAGCGGCGGCTGCGCTCGCGTCAGGTGACTGCTGGTTGACTGGGATGCTCTGGTCTACCGAGGCGACGTTGCTGCTGTTGATGATTACACCGGCGTCGCCGAGGATCTGTTTAAACGCGTCCGTGTTGGTCGCGACATAGGCGCGGGTATCAGCGTAGGCGTTGCTTTGTGTAGTCTCGGGAAAGGCAAGATTGGCGAGGACGCGCCAGCCGGGCAGCGGATTGGCGGTAATTTCAAACTCGGTGCCCTTGGAGCGGCGCGAAGCCGTGTCGAAATAAACCGCCGGCACTTCCTGCAGGTTGCGTTTGTTGATGCCGCTCGCGGACTGGTCGCCAATAACATTCGCATCGATGATATTGTTGAACAGACCGGAGAGACCGAACGAGAGGCCGTCACCCGTGCCGGTGCCGACGGTGACGTTCTCCTGTTTGCCGGAATAGCGCGTGATGCTCAGGAAGAGTTTGTCCTGAATCAAATTGAAGCGCAGGCCGGCGTCCCATCCGTTGGAGGTGAGCGGGGCGAACACGAGGCCGTTCACCCGAATGGAAGGCGAGGGCGGGTTGAAGGTCTCGGCGTAGTTGACAAACGCACTTATCCACGAAGTCGCATGATAGACACCGCCAACTGAATAGGTGGTGAGCTTCCCCTTGACGGTCGGGGAGGAGTAGTCGCTTTGGAAGCGATCACTGGCGTACTGCGGGAGCGGGTTGCCATTGCCGTCACGCGGGCGGGTGACGGCGTTGGTGACTGCGCCGGTGGCGACACCCGCGGCGTTCTTTGGCGTGTATTGCAGCGTGAAGTAGTCGGCTGGTGGGCGGGGACGGAACAGGAAGGTGGTGCCATCCCAACCGCTGGCGTAGTCGCGACGGAAGAGGCTTTGGTCGGCCTGGCTGATGTAGTCGTCGCGGCGCAGGGCGCCCAGGAGATCGAGTTTGCCGTGGAATAATTTTCCGGTGAACGCCATCTGGCTGTACTTGAAATCAGCGATGGTGCGGCTAGTGTTGTTCTGGCGCACGGAGTCGAGGACAAAGCCGGTGGACACGGTGCGGTTGCCGCCGACGGGATCAGTGATGCTGATCAGGCCCAGGTCGTTTTCCGGACGGTTGTTGTTATTCCAGTAATAGCGGTAGCGGACCAGGTTGTTCGCCGGCCAGTCGCGTGAGTCGAGATTTCCATCTTTGATCGTGTAGGCGTACTGGATGCGCGGGGTGGTGTAGAGATTTTCGCCGGCCTCGAGGTTGACTTGGAAATCGCCCCAGCGGGTGTTGTTGTACACGAAGGCGGCGCTGCCGCGATAGCCGTGGGCGGTGAAGTTGGTGATGTTCAGGTAACGCGCCGATTCATCGTAGGGGACGAGGTAGTTCGGGTTCGCGGCGCCGGACGGCAGGTTCTGATTGATGTCGATGTAAACGTCATTGAGGCCGCGCACCGTGGTGTAGTCGGTGGTCTTTTCGCCCTTGGTGTAGTTGGCGGAGACGTTGAGGAAGAGATGTTCGCCCACCTGCTGCTCGGCGGTGGCGGTGTAGTTGCGGTAGTTCTGCACAAACGACGGACGGTCGGTGGTGCCGGGGGTGAAGTCGCGGCCGGGAATACGGAATTTGGAGCCCGCGGTCGCAAGATTGAAGGCATTGCCCGGGAGGTTGAGCGTGTCGAGAATCGGACCGCCGGCGTAGCTGGCGCCTGCGCCGGTGACCAGCTGGCCACCGACGGGCACGGCGCCGTTGGCATTGCCGCCCAGGGTCGCGGCGGTGTTCGCCCAGTTCATGAGACCAGCGCCGGGAATGAAGACGGGGTAGGCGGCAGTCGAGGAACCGAGGCGCGTGATGCCGAGCGAATTGGCATTGCCGGGCAACGTGGCCACAGGCTGCGTGCCCGCGAAGGTGGTGACGCCGTCCCAGCCGGAGATGCGGTCACCATCGGTGGCGAGGGCGATGTTGCGCTTGAAGCGGCCGCGTTCCGCGTTGACGCGAATTTGCGTGTGCTCGAAGGGCTGGTAGGTCAGCGCGATCGCGCCGGCGAGTTTCTTGTTGAACTCACGGTCGCGCCAGGTGTCCGCGTCCTGCCAGAGGAGGTTGACCCGGGCGGCGAGTTGTTTGTTGACCGGTTGGTTGACGTCGATGGTGGTCCGTGCGTTGCCCCAGGAACCGTAGGTCAGCTTGACCTCGCTGAAGGTATGGTTGGTGTTGGCGCGCTTGGCCATGCCATTGGGCGTGCCGCCATTGGAGCCGGGGCCGAAGAGAATCGAGTTCGGACCGCGGGCAAAATCGAAACGATCGAGATTAAAGCTATCGTAGTCGTAATAGACGGGGAAAAAATCGATCTGCTGCTGGCTCACCGTGGTGCCGGTGCTCTGCACGCCGCGGAAACTGATTTTGGTGCCCAGTTCGTCGGCGAACATCACGCCGCGGCCGTCG
>JANYDX010000501.1 GCA_025363395.1 Verrucomicrobiota bacterium | reverse complement strand
GGCCGACCGGCCTTGATCCTTTAACATCGTCGCGGTCATCTCGATGGATTTATACATTCCCCCTTTCAGATTTTCCGGCATCGGCCGCATCATCTCCACTGCTTCCGCCATGAGACGGTCGCGCTCGGCCAGTTCACCCTGCATCGCTTTGAGCGTGGCCCGGGACAGAAGCAGGGAGGCTACCCCGGCATTTTTTCCATCGGCGCTTTGTGCCTGATAGACGACGGTGGCTTCATGGAGAATCGCTTCGGTTTCAGTCAATTTTCCCTGCACTTGGAGGGAGAGGGCGAGCAAGGACAGGGTGTTGGCGACAAAGGTGCTGTTATTGCCAAACCCCTTGCGGCAGATGGCGAGCAGTTCGCGGGCCAGAGACTCAGCCTCAGCGGGTTTGTTTTGCCGCAACAGGGCTTGGGTGATAAAAAATCGGGTGCCCACGACTGCCTGATGTGCGGTTCCGAGGGCTGGTTCCAACACGGGCAAGGCTTCGCGCAGCAGCGCTTCCGCTTCCGCAAAATGCTCCTGCGCCATCGCGGCCAGGGCTTGGTCGGTTTTTTTGCTGGCTGCGGTCACTGCTTCGGTGCCGGTTGGATTGGTGGAGGGCGCGGCCGGGTGCGGGGTTTCCGGTTCGGCTGCTTTGCGTTGCAGCTGGAGGACGAAGGCCAGCATCGATTCGGTTTGCCGGGTCGCCGGGTGTTCGAGGCCAAGCACTTTTTTTTGCAAGGCGAGCACCTCCCGGTACTGGAGTTCGGCTTCCGGCAGCCGGCCGCTCTGCTGGAGAATGAAGGCCAGATTGAACCGGACGGCCGCAATGGTGGGATGTTCGTCGCCCAGGGATTTTTTCAGGATGGTGAGTGCCGTTTGAAACCGGGCCTCCGCTTCGGGCAGCTTGCCTTGCATCATCAGCAGATTGCTCAGCCCCATCAGGGTGTAGCCCACCATGAGATTGTCCTCGCCCAGGCGTTTCTGTTGCGCGGCCAGCGCTTCCTTGAACAGGGGTTCGGCTTCAGCCAGCCGGCCCTCTTTCTGCAGCGTGCTGGCGAGGAGCATCATCACAGTGTCTGGCGGGAGTCCCTCAATATCGGGATGCTGCTTCACGATGGCGAGCGCTTCACGGCAATAAGCCTCGGCTTCAGGCAATGATTTGCCTTGTTCGCTCAGCGAAGAACCGAGGACGACGAGGGCGCCGGCCAGATGCTGGTTTTGCGCGCCGGGAAATTTCCGGGCGATGGCAAGGGCTTCGCGCGTCAATGATTCGGCCTCGGTGCCGTGGCCTTGGCGCAGTTGAATTCCTCCCAGTAAAACCATGGAGGCCGCCACATCCTGACTCTCGTGGCCAAAAATCTTTTCGGCCTTGGCCAAGGCGTCGCGGGCCATCACCTCGGCCTTGGCGTAGTCCCCCAGATCAAGGTAAACCGCGCCGAGGATGAAGCGCAGGTTCAATTCCAGCTCTGGTTGTTCCGCGAGTTTGGTGTCGAGTCGCCGGACCGTGTTGTCGAGGATTTCCCGGAGCAAAACGGTGTCGCGGCCCGCGGCCACGCTCGGTCCCACTCCGGTGAGCATGCCGGCGATGAACTTGAAGGCCTGGTCGCTTTTGGCGGCGGCGATTTTGGCCTTTTCCGTTCCCGCCTCGGCGAGGGCGCGCTGTTGAGCTTCCTTAGCGCGGGCTTCCTCAGCTTGGGCGCGGGCGGCTTTTTCGTGAATGAACGACAGGGTGGCAATGCCCAGTCCGATCACCAGTGCCGCCACCACGGCTGCGGCGGCAGTAACCGCCAGCCGGTTTCGCCCGATCAGTTTTTGCAGCAGATACGCGGTGCTCGGCGGTCGTGCGATCACGGGTTCATTTTGCAAATGGCGCCCGATGTCGGCCGCCAGCGAACTCGCGGTCTCGTAGCGCCGGGCGCGGTTTTTATCCAGGGCTTTCATCACGATCCAATCGATGTCGCCCCGGAGAAGATGGGAAAGTCTGGGCACGTCGGTTCCGCGCAGGCTGGCCACTGTGGCGCTGTCTGCGTGCGGCTGCGTGCCGAGGCTGGTGGAAGGTTTGGGCGGTTCCACTTCGCGGATGAGCCGGCGGACTTCATCGATTCCGGCTTGCATCAGGGTTTGCGGATCGAACGGTGGCTTGCCCGTGAGCAATTCGTAGAGCAACACCCCGAGCGAGTAGATGTCCGTGCGGGTGTCGACATCGAGACTGCTCATCTCCGCCTGCTCGGGGCTCATGTAAGCGGGGGTGCCGATGAACTGTTCGAACGCGGTGAACAAAGTCCGGTCGGTGAGCCGGCCCTGGGTGGCCTTGGCGATGCCGAAATCGATGACCTTGGGCACGGGCAGCCCGTCGTTGAGGGAGACGAGAATGTTCGAGGGCTTGAGATCGCGGTGGATGATGCCTTTTTGATGCGCGTGTTGCACGGCCAGGCAAACCAGGCTG
>JANYDX010000470.1 GCA_025363395.1 Verrucomicrobiota bacterium | reverse complement strand
CGCGGATTGCCGTTGAGCAGGAGCGGCGCGACGGCTGCGTGCCCGGCGCGGTGAGCCTCGAGAAGTTTCTCCGCCCAGTCCGGCGCGGGAAACGAGTGGTCTTCACCGAGCACCACCACTGGCGCGCGGGCGTGCCGGAGTGCCGCCACCTGCGCGCCGGCCAGCGTCCTGATCTCACCCACCGGCACGACGCGGATACCGTCCTCCGCCGGCAAATCGTGCGGAGCGGCCACAATGATTTCCATCTGCTCGCGGACGGTTTGTGCCCGGAGATACCCGAGGGTGAGGCGCAGCACCGCGAGATCGCCGCGGGTGACGAGGATGACGGAGAGTTCGGGATTCATAAGGAAGCGGTGGCGAACCATTGCCAGGCGACCGGGTGCTGGCCGGGGGCGGTCTGGATGCACAGGCGTTTTCTCCCGTCCCGAATTGGCGCAAAACAATTCGGGATGACCAAGATGGCGGATCTGATCGGAGCGTCAGTCATGCGACGCCTCCGCGGCACAGACCAGTTGCAGGCTTCGGTAGCCGTCCGCCAGGTCCGGCAAGGCCGCGCGGCGTTCGCGAAGGGCGGCGATGAATTCCCCGAGTGCGTGCCTGTAGGATGGCTCGTGGCCGGGACTCCGCAGCCGCTCGACCGTGTACGCGCCCGGGAGAAAGGAGGCGACCCGCGAAAATCCGGTTTGAACGCGCGGCGACCGGTAGCGGTCAACCATGAGCTTGCCGGTGGTGCCGGTGATTTCCACCCGGTCCTCATCTGCAGTCGCAAGCGAGAAGAACGACTGCCCGGTGATGCCGCCGTCCCAGCACCATTCCACCGTGGCGGTGTCAGCTTCGCTTTTGATGGAGCGCAACGTTGCGGTCACGCGGGCGACCGTGCGGTCGAGCATCCAGGGCAACAAATCAAAGTGATGGGAGGCGAGATCGAGCAGCACGCCGCCACCCGTGGCGCGGGCCTGTTTCCAGACGGGCAGCGGGCGTACGGGCGTGCTAAAAACCGAACTGACGTGCAGGACCTCGCCGATGCGACCCGCACGGATGAGCTGCTTCGCCTGGGCGAAGAGCGGGTTGAAACGGTAGTTGAAGCCCATCATGCCGGTGACGCCGGCGCGGCGCCATTCGTCGAGCACCGGCTGGGCTTCATCGAGGCTGGTCGCAAGCGGTTTCTCCAGATAGACAGGTTTGCGGTGGCGCAGCGCCGTGAGCGCGGCGCCGGCGTGCAGGCCGGAAGGCAGACAGATCAGCACCGCGTCCACATCGGCCGCCGCGGCCTCTTCGGCAGTGGCGACCAAGGCGGCGTGCGGGACGAGCCGCGCGGCGAGGGCTCGATTCTGCGGGTCAGTGTCCGCCAAAACCGTCACCCGGACCGCCGGCAGGCGGGTCAGCACGCGCAAATGAACATTGCGGGCAATTTGTCCGCACCCAATCACGGCGAGGGTAAGGGGGTGGCTTCTCACGGTGAGGAAGAGTGGGGCAAAAGGAGCCCCGCTGTAAACCTGCATATCGCGCGGCGGGTCTTTTTCAGAAGACGGCTGATCGAAGCTTCTTAAACTGCACCACGCCCGCGCCCCTCCGCCAAGGCTGACACACTTGGCGTCATCCTGCCGACGATGAAAGCCCCGAAGACAATCATGGCGTGTCCCCGTGCACGTTTTCGGCTCTCCAATAAACCCGAAGGGACGCGAATGAAACCGGGCGGAGATCAGGTGTGCGTTGCGAACTGATCTACAACGTGGACTCACCACACACTGCAAAAGCCGGACCCCATTCGGGCTCTCCAGGTGTACGTTGCGCGCTCGTCGCGCAACGTAGGACTCATTATCAAATAACAAAGCCCGTAACCCTCGGCCCTATTTTGTAGGAGCCTGTTTACAGGCGACCGGGAAGCTGGTGATGCGGGGACAAACTTTGTGTCGCCTGTAAACAGGCTCCTACAAAGTAAGCCAACTTGTCGGATACCACGCTCCACTCTCACATTCCCGGCATTGACATTCTGGAGATGTCCGGCAAATTGTCCGGCATGGATACCGTCACCGTGCGCGAGCTGCAAAAGAACTTGAAACAGGCCCTGATCCGGGTTCAGCGCGGGGCCACGCTACGGGTGACCCGCCGGCGGAAAGTGGTGGCACAAATCGGTCCTGCCCAGACGGTCGGTGCGACCAAACCCTGGCCTGACCTCGGCGCTCGGGCTGAACGCGTATTTGGCAAGCGGGTGCTGAAGAAAGGAGCGGCCGATGTGATCCTGGCCGGGCGGGGTGAGTGGTGAAGGTCTACTTTGACTCCAGTGCGTTGGTGAAAATTTACGTCACCGAGTCGCATTCCGACCGGGCGAGGAAAGTGGCGCAGGCGGTGCCGCAACTGCCGTTTACCTGGCTGCACCGGCTGGAGGTTGGCAACGCGTTTCAAGTGCTTGCTGGCAGAAAATTGCTGACGGCCGCGGAGTCGCGCGAATTGAACGAGCAAATGGAGGACGACCGGCAGGCGTTGCGGCTGGCCGAGGTGGCGGTGGACTGGCCGAAAGTTTTCCACGAAGCCGTGCAACTCTCCCGCCGGCATTCCGCGCGGTTGCTCTGCCGCAGTCTGGATATTTTGCACGTAGCCGTGGCGGTTGAGCTGGGTTGTGCGCGCTTTGTCACCTCGGATGAACGGCAACTCGCCCTAGCTGGCGAAGCGGGACTCAAACCGGTGGATATTCGTCTGGCGCGATGAGCGGCAGCCAATCGCTCGGCGCCGCACAACGATCAAGGTAAAAGGTACAGCATGACCCTTTTTTAGCTTCGACCCTTTTTTAGCTTCTCAATGGAGCCTACATCGGTAAACCCCAAACCCCACGACCTGACTCTTTTTTCAGTGCTCTTTTTTCAGTGCTCAGTGCTTGACCTGACTCTTTTTTCAGTGCCTGGAAACAATGGAAACGAGCCCGCATGCGACGGCGCATGCTGCTGCGGCTCGGAGCCAAGCGTGAGGAAGTTTATCTCGCCTCACGCAGTCGCAAAGGATGCTGGCGCATGAGCACGAACAGCATCGTGCAAGCGGCGCTCACGAACGAGTGGCTGGACAAACAAGGTGTGCCCAACCTGCAAGCCCTGTGGATCGCCTATCATTACCCGACGCAGGCAAGGCCGACTGCGGAAGCGGCGGCGAAATCATAAACGCGTCACGGTAATCAGATCGGAACCGCCCGGTACGGACCCGTACGCCGGGTGGTGTGGGGGCCGGGAGCTAATCACTCCCGGCTACCCGATTTGATCGGCTCTTTGTA
>JANYDX010000462.1 GCA_025363395.1 Verrucomicrobiota bacterium | reverse complement strand
GGTTCCGCCAAGCGGGGGCGGAAATCGTCGCTCTGGCCGACGTCAATCAAGCGGCCGCCGAAAAATCCGCGGCCAAGTACGGTATCAGCCGTGTCTTTACCGACGTTGCTGAAATGCTTCGCACGCTCCCCGAACTCGACGCCGTTTCGATTATCGTGCCCAACAAGTTTCACGCCCCGCTCGCGCTCCAGGCCCTGAAGGCGGGCAAGCACGTTTTCTGTGAGAAGCCGCCCGCCATCAGCGCAAAGGAAATGGCGCAGATGCAGGCCGCCGCCGCCAAGGCGAAGCGCACGCTGATGTTTAATTTCAACAATCGCGCCCGTCCGGAAAGCTACGCGATGATGGACTACATCGCCGCCGGTACGGTGGGTACCATCAATACCTGCCAGGCCAAATGGATCCGGCGTGCCGGTATTCCCGGCTTTGGCGGCTGGTTCACCACGAAGGCACTTTCCGGTGGCGGCCCGTTGATCGACTTGCTGCACATGGTCGATCTCGGTCTGCACTTCATGGGCTACCCCGAGCCCGCCCACATTCTCGCCCGCACCTACCAGGATCATATCAACGACAAGGCGTTCAAGGGCCCGTGGGGAATCCCCGATGTCGTGAAAGGCACGACGGATGTCGAGGCCGCTGCACACGGCTTCATCACTTTCAAGACCGGCCAGTCCATGTCGTTCGCGGTCTCGTGGGCTGAAATGAATCAGCGCGAAGAAGTCTCGGTGACCTTCCAAGGCACCAAGGCTGGTGGGCTGGTGCGCCGTCTCTTCGGTGTTGATGGGATCGATGCCACCGCGATCGATGCGTGTCAGCTCTACACGCTGGAAAATGGCCGCCACGTGAACCGCGACATCGTCGTCCCGGCGGACGAAACGATGGGCCGCGTCCGCTCGGCGGTGAATTTTGTGCGGACGGTCGAGGGCACGGAAAAGCCCCTCAACACGCCCGACCAAGCTCTCGCGCTGATGAAGATCATCGATGGCGCCTACAAATCTGTGGCCACCGGCAAACCCGTGGCGCTCTAAACTTCTGCCCCGCACCCTGCCGCTTTCTTTCTACTTATGAAACTCAACCGCAAACTCCGCATGGGTATGGTCGGCGGCGGCCGCGGCGCCTTCATTGGTGCCGTTCATCGCATGGCGGCCCGGCTTGACGGCGAGATTGACCTCGTGGCCGGCTGCTTCTCTTCCGATCCGGAAAAATCAAAGGCCTCCGGGGCCGATCTCTTCCTCGATCCGGTTCGCGTTTACTCGACTTATGCCGAGATGGCAGAAAAGGAAGCAGCGCTTCCCGCCGACCAGCGCATCGACTTCGTCTCGATCGTTACGCGCAACAACACGCATGCGGCGGTCGCCAAGGTTTTTCTTGAGGCCGGCTTTCACGTGATGTGCGACAAGCCGCTTTGTTTTACGCTCGCCGAGGGTCGCAAACTGCGCGAGGTAGTGAAAAAATCCGGCAAGGTTTTTGCTCTCACGCACAACTACACCGGCTATCCGATGGTCAAGGAAGCCCGCGAGTGGGTGCAGAGCGGCAAGCTCGGGAAGCTGATGAAAGTGGTTGTCGAGTATCCGCAAGGCTACGCGATCACGGCGCTCGAGTCTGCGACCACGGGCAAAATTTCCAACTGGCGCATGGACCCGAATGTCTCCGGTGTCTCCAACTGCATGGGCGATATCGGCACGCACGCCCACAATCTCGCGCGCTATATCACCGGCCTGGAGGTCGAGTCGATCTGCGCCGAGCTCTCCACCTTCATCCCCGGCCGCCTGCTCGACGACGACGGCAACTGCCTCGTGCGTTTCAGCGAAGGCGTGAAGGGCATTCTCTTTGCCTCGCAGATTTCGAGCGGGGAGGAAAACAATCTCAATATCCGCGTCTTCGGGACCAAGGGTTCACTCCAGTGGTTTCAGGAGAATCCCAATGAGCTCGTGTGGAAAAAAGCCGACGCACCCCAGCAGGTGCATCGCCGGGGCAATGGTTATCTTTCGGCGGCGGCGCAGGGCGCAGCGCGCACGCCCTTCGCGCATCCCGAGGGATTTATCGAGGCCTTCGCCAATGTTTATCGCAGCGCGGCGATCGCGATCGCCGATGCCATCGAAGGTCGCAAGGCGCCGAAGACCGGTTACGATTTCCCGACGATTGACGATGGCTTGGCGGGCATGGCTTTCATCGAGACCGTCGTCAAAAGCGGCAAGGCCGGCGCGAAGTGGGTGAAGTTCCCCAAGTTCTAAGCGGTGAAACCCAGGTTAGAATTCTGATCACGGAGCAACGATGAGCATGGAGCAGAATCCCGGCCGGATCGCAGATCGGTTCTCTGGAGGGCACCCCGCCACATTAGATCTAATCCGGCGGTTCAAAATTACCTCATGAAATTCCCACGCTGGCTGCAGATTGTGGTTTGGACTCTGGTCGTTGCTTTCGGCGTGGGCGCGATTGCGGTGTTGGCCTGGTCGCGCGGTGAACCGGTGAGCGCATTATGGATGGTGGTCGCGGCGCTGTGTGTGTTCGCGGTGTCGTATCGTTTTCATTCGGCGTGGCTGATGGCGAAAGTGCTGACGCTGGACGAATTGCGGGCGACTCCGGCTATCGTGCACGAGGATGGCCGGGATTTTGTGCGGACCAACAAGTGGGTGGTGTTCGGCCATCACTTTGCGGCGATTGCGGGGCCGGGCCCGCTCGTGGGGCCGGTGCTTGCGGCGCAATTCGGTTTTCTGCCCGGCATGTTGTGGATGCTGGTCGGCGCGACCTTGGGCGGCGCGGTGCATGATTGCGTGATCATGTTTTGTTCGGTGCGACGGGGTGGAAAATCACTGGCGCAGATGGTGCGCGAGGAGGTGGGCTCGTTCGCGGGTCTGGCGGCGCTCGTGAGCATCATCGCGATCATGGTGATTTTGCTGGCGGTCCTGGGTCTCGTGGTGGTGAACGCACTCGCCGAGAGTCCGTGGGGCCTGTTTACGATTGCGGCCACCATGCCGATCGCGGTCCTGATGGGTTGTGCCATGCGTTACGGCGGGTCCAGCGGCCGGTGGCTGGCGGGTATCAGTGTCTTTGGCGTGGCGGCTTTACTGGCTTCGGTGTGGGGCGGACAGTTCATCCATGGCACGGCACTCGAGGGAGCGCTGACTTTGAAAGGCACGACCCTTGCCTGGTGGATCATGGGCTATGGGCTCGTCGCTTCGATTGTTCCCGTGTGGCTGTTGCTCGCGCCGCGTGATTACCTGAGCACCTTCATGAAGATCGGCACGGTGGGTGCGCTCGGGGTGGCG
>JANYDX010000450.1 GCA_025363395.1 Verrucomicrobiota bacterium | reverse complement strand
GTCCTCTATCAGCTCAAGGTGCCGCTGCTGCCGCGCATGCTGACCGAATACGGCCATGAACGGACCGGCGTGGATATTCATCCCGGCGCCCGGATCGGTACGCATTTTTTCATCGACCACTGCGTTGGCGTCGTCGTGGGTGAGACCGCGACCCTCGGCAATCATGTGAAGCTTTACCAAGGCGTCACGCTCGGAGCCAAATCCTTCGATGTCGATCACGCCGGCAATCCGGTAAAAGGCGTCAAACGCCATCCGGACATCAGTGACCACGTCACGATTTATGCCCACGCTACCATTCTCGGCGGCGACACCCGCATCGGCGCCAATTCGGTCATCGGCGGCAACGTTTGGCTGCTCGAATCCGTGCCGGCAAACAGCATTGCCTACTACAAGGGCGAGGATCTCGTCATCCGCGCCCGGCAGAGGAAGGAAGCACTCGTCGAGGATGCTGGTGACTGGATGATTTGAAATTTAAGCCTAGACAGGGCCGGAACTGTAGCGGCGGTTGCCCCACCAAGTCGGTCTTTGTCGGTCGGGCTTCACGCCCGACATCCGGATAAATCCGTCGGGGATAAACCCCGACCTACATTCAACCTGAGATCCGAGACGGGTAAAATTCAAGGAGAACGAGCCCAACACTCCTCCCCTACTTCCGCTGCCTCTGCGCCAGCGCGCGCGCGACCTCGGCGGCGAAAAACGGGCCGCGATAAATCAGGCCGGTGTAGAGCTGAACGAGCTTAGCGCCCGCATCCAGCTTCTCCGCCGCAGAAGCTTCGTCCATGATTCCGCCCACCCCGATGATCGGCAGCCGACCGCTCGTGGCGCGTGAAATGTAATTGATGATCTGCGTCGAACGCCGCCGCACCGGCCGGCCGCTCAAACCGCCTGCTTCATTGACCATTGCCAGCTGCCCGGGCCGGGCGAGCGTGGTGTTGGTGGCCACGATGCCGTCGAGTTTGAGTTCATCGATCACCGCGAGGGCCGCATCGATCTGCGCGAAATTCAGGTCCGGCGCGATCTTGAGTAACAATGGCCGGCGCGGCTGGCCCGCCGCGACTCGCGCACCATTCTCATCCACGAGCGCTACCAGCAGCGGCTTGAGCCATGACGCGTCCTGCAATTCACGCAAACCGGGCGTGTTCGGACTGCTGACATTGACGACCACATAGTCCGCGTGGTCCGCCAGCAGACGGAAACTGCCGAGATAATCCTCGATCGCCCGGTCGAGCGACGTTACCTTGCTCTTGCCGAGATTGATCCCCAGCGGAATTTTCCGGCGACCCGGTGCGGAAAGGCGGGCCAGTCTCGCGGCGAGCGCGGCCGCCCCGGCGTTATTGAAGCCCATGCGGTTGATCACCGCCTCCTCGTCTGCGTAGCGGAATGCCCTGGGCCGGGGATTGCCGGGCTGAGCGTGCAAAGTGACCGTGCCGATCTCGACATGGCCAAAACCCAGCGCAGCAGCGGCCGGCCAGGCCCGGCCGTTCTTGTCAAACCCGGCAGCGAGGCCCACCGCATTGGGAAACTTGAGGCCAAAACACTCCACGGGACGGTAAAGCTGCGCCGGGAGTTGGTTCCAGCGCTCCATCACCGCACAGAGCGGGCGAACCCGGCTGAGCAGCGCCAGCGCATTCACGCCTACCTCGTGGGCATGCTCCGCATCGAGGCGGAAAAGGACCGGTTTGAGTGCAGTTTGATAGAGCCAACCCATAAGTTGCGGACTGTGGGCAACCCGCTTGGGGATTCAAGCTCGGCCCACCGCAAATTCGGCTGAATATTTGCCCTTGTTATTTGGGTTTTCACGCCCACCCTGCCCCCGCAATTCCAAAACCGAAAAGGGAATCGGAAAGTTTTTTTAACTTTTGCGTTTCAAGATTTGACAATGGGTTACGCGCCCCCTTTTCGTGCAGCGAAATCCGCAACACATACATGGCGAAAGGTACTCCTCAACTTGAATGGTGCATTGTAAGGCTCGGCGAAGACCACAACTGGTGGGTCGACGAAGTAAGCGATCCCGTGCACTGGGATGTCGATGGTCTGAGCATCATCGACCCCCGCCAGGTCGATCATCTCATCGAGCTGATCGAGCCGCTGCGCGAATATGGCTTTAACTCCGATGTCTTCGAACGCGCGTTCGTGCCGTTCCGGATCACCAAGGACATGGGCAAGGGCAAGGTCCGCCTCGCCCGCATCAAGCAGCCGCTGCTGGAATCCGAGGAAAAGCTTTTTGCCCTGCCCGATGTCATCGACGAGGAAAACGGACCTTACGCCGATTTCCTGGATCATATCACTCGCTTGCGCGTCAAGCTGCTGAACGACCTGCTCGATTTCGAAGAAAAGCTGACCGTCGACGAGGTCGAGGACCAACTCCGCGAAGCGCAGAATAACGACTTCATCGAAGGCAAGGCGGTTCACCTGTTTCAGGAGATGACCGCGATTCTCGATTTCATGCCCGACGGTTACGGCGATGACGATGAGGACACCGAGAAGCGTTCCGTCGAGGACGACGATGATGATTTGCCCGAGATCGAGGCAGCCGAAGAGGAAAAACTGAAGAATGACTCCTCCCTGAAGTGGGACGAGGACGAGGACGCCGATAAGGAAGAGAAAGACGAAGACGGCAAACCCGCCAAAGACGGGGATGACGACGACGATGAAGAGAAGGAAGAAAAAGACGACGACAAGGACGAGGATGAAGAAGAGGATGATCGTCCCAAGAGCAGCAAACGCGGTCGTGGTTAAAATCGCGGCCTAAAGCCGCTCCTGCAGTTCAGTCAGATTTCAAATACCCCGGGCATTCCCCGGGGTTATTTTTTGGCCAGCGCTTTGGCCACTTCCTTGGCAAAATAGGTCAAAATCATATCCGCTCCCGCCCGTTTGATCGCCAGCAACGACTCATCGCGACAGCGCACCAAATCGAGCCAGCCCAGCTGCGCTGCGGCTTGAATCTGAGAATATTCACCGGAAATTTGATAGGCCGCCACGGGAGTCCGTGTGGAATTGCGGACTTCGCGAATGATGTCGAGGTAGAGCCCCGCGGGCTTGACCATCACGATATCCGCGCCTTCCGCCACATCGAGCTGCACCTCGCGGATCGCCTCACGGCGGTTGGCCGGATTCATCTGGTAGGTTGCTTTGCTGAGCAGGCGCGTGCCCGCGGCCGTCGCACTGCCTACTGCGTCACGAAACGGACCGTAAAAAGCGGAATTGAATTTTGCCGAGTATGCCAGGATGCCGGTGCCCGTATAACCGGCCGCATCGAGGGCTTTGCGAATCGCGCCCACGCGACCGTCCATCATGTCTGACGGCGCCACGAAATCGACGCCCGCCTCGGCCTGAAGCACGGCCATCTCGCAAAGAATTCCCACCGTAAGATCATTGTCCACATCGTCCCCTGCGGCGGTCAGCACGCCGTCGTGGCCATGGCTCGTGTAGGGATCGAGCGCCACATCCGTGATCACCGTGAGCTCTGGAACAGCCGCTTTTACTGCACGCACCGCGCGTAGAACGAGCGTCGCCTTGTTCAAGGCCTCGGTGCCTTCCGGATTCTTGAGCTTGGCGTCCAGCTTGGGAAACAACGCCACCGCAGGTACGCCCAAATCGTAGAGTTCGCGACATTCGCGGACCAAGTCGGCCACATTGAATCGGCTGACGCCGGGCATGGAAGCGATTGGCTCGGGGGCGCCCTCGCCCTCGACCACGAATAGAGGGGCGATCAAGTCGGCCGCCCGCAGGACCGTTTCCTCCACCAAAATACGGCGGCTGGACTGCCGGCGCAAGCGGCGTGGACGATGGGTCAGGTTAAGCTTGGAGTCCTTGGGCATGGGAGAAGAAGACTAGTATTAAACCACGAATCTCCACGAATTCACGCTAATCTTTGACCGCAATCCGGCCATGGTTTCATCAGACTTGGCTCGCAAAATGGATTTTGGCTTAGCCGTGGTTGGGCGAATTATCCTTAATCCGCCGTCGCATCACCGCCGCACGCGGCCGGTTAAGGATAACGAGCCCTACCCCTCCGATTTCGGGAAATCTTGGCGTCATTCGCCTATCTGCCACCGGCCGTAAAGACTCCCGAATCCGTGGTTGATAGTTCAGCCCATTTTGTGGCTAAATCCACTCTGATTCATGCCCATCCGTCTTCACGATTCCCTGACCCGCAGCTTGCTTGAGCTGAAGCCCTCGCAAAAAGACGGGGTCTTTCGCTTCTATAATTGCGGGCCGACGGTTTACGCCCCGGCGCACATCGGGAATTTTCGCACTTTTGTGGTCAACGACGTCATTCGCCGCTTGCTCGAACTCGAGTTTGGAGCCGACAAGGTGAAGCACGTGCGCAACCTGACCGACGTTGATGACAAGACCATCAAGCGGGCGCAGGATGAGAAGCGGCCCCTTGCCGAAGTCACCAAACAATGGACCGACAAATTTCACGCCGACTGCGACGCGCTCAATTGCCTGCGCCCCCATGTTGAGCCGACCGCCACCGGCCACATTCCCGAGCAAGTCGACATGATCGACGTGCTTATGAAGAAAGGTAATGCCTACCGCGCAGCCGACGGGTCCGTCTATTTCAAGGTCTCATCGTTCGACAACTACGGCGCGCTCTCCCGGGTCAAGGAACGCGAACTTCAGCAAGGCAGCGCGCTCAAAGCCGCCGCGGCCGACGCCGACGAAAAGGAAGACCTGAGCGACTTTGCCCTTTGGAAAGCGCACAAACCTGACGACGGCGCCAACGCGTGGGACAGTCCCTGGGGCCGCGGCCGGCCGGGCTGGCACATCGAGTGCAGTGCCATGAGCAAGAAACATCTCGGCGACACGATCGACCTCCACACTGGCGGCGTGGATTTACTTTTTCCCCACCACGAAAACGAAATCGCCCAAAGCCAGTGCTGCAACGGCCAGCTCTTTTCCCATCACTGGTACCACAGCGAACACCTGCTGGTCGACGGCAAGAAGATGAGCAAGTCGCTGGGGAATCTGTACACGCTGGACGATCTCGTCGCGAAAGGTTTTTCGCCGATGGCACTACGCTACTCCCTTCTGATGGGCCACCCGAGAAAGCAGCTGAATTTTTCCCTGGATTCGCTACACTCGGCGGAGAGCGCGTTGATCAAACTGAAGTTTTTTCGCGACGGTCTGAAGCAGATCGCTACTGCCCGCAACGAACAGGCAACTGACGATACCCTTACTTTCGATCCGGTCATTGATGTATTAAAAGACGATGTGAATACTCCCGGGGCCTTGGGCGCTTTGTTTTCATTGATACCTGAAGCGGGCAAGCCGGGTTCAGCCGCCAATCGACTCGCCTCACTTGATCGAGTGATTTTTGCCTTCGGATTGGATCTCGAGAAAGATCCAGTATTGCCCAAGGCCACTGCCCCCATCGAAATCACCGCCCTCGCCGAAAAGCGCTGGGCCGCGAAACAAGCCAAGGACTTCGCCGGCGCCGATGTGTTGCGCAAAGAACTGACCGCCGCGGGATGGTCCATGCTCGACAGCAAGGAAGGCTACAAACTCGAACCTTCGAAGAAGTGATGGCCACAAAAAGTCACAAGGAAGTGTCATGCTTCCTCTCCATGTGCGTCGCGCCTATGGGCACGGGGAATATGGCCGCCACATGCAGGGATTTTTTTGCGACTTTTCGTGGCTAAATCCCTGTTTTTTCCCCGCCTTTCTACTCGCTACTCACTACCCTCTATCCACTACTTTCCCTCTCCCCTTTCGCCATGTCCATGACTCCCCTCGAAGAACTCCGCCACTCTGCCTCGCACGTGCTCGCCACGGCCATCCTGCGCATCTACCCCGATGCCAAGCTCGATATCGGCCCGCCCACCGACAGCGGATTCTATTACGACATCGATCTGGATCACAAATTTACCGCCGATGACCTCGTCAAGATTGAAGAGGAGATGAAGAAGATCGCCGAGGAAAACCAGCCGTTCATCCGCAAGGAAGTCCCGCGCGCCGAGGCCGAGCAGATCATCCGCTCCCGCGGCCAGGAACGCTACAAGCTGGGACGTCTGGCCGATATTCCCGAGGGCGAGGCGATTTCCTTTTACCAAAACGGCGAGTTCATGGATCTCTGCGCCGGCACCCACATCCGCTACACGGCCAAGCTGAAGGCGGTTAAACTCCTCTCCATCGCCGGCGCCTACCATCGCGGCGATGAGACTAACAAACAGCTCCAGCGCATTTACGGCACCGCCTTCCCGACCAAGGAGGAACTCGCCAACTACCTCACCCAGCTCGAACAGGCCAAGCTCCGCGATCACCGCAAGCTCGGCAAGGAATTGAAACTTTTCCACATCGACGAGGACGTTGGCCAAGGTCTCATCCTTTGGACGCCCAACGGTTCCATCCTTCGCCAACAGCTCCAGGATTTCATTTCCGGCGAATTGCGCAAACAAGGTTACTCGCAGGTCTTCACCCCGCACATCGGCCGGCTCGCACTGTATAAAACCTCGGGCCACTTCCCCTACTACAAGGACTCGCAATTCCCGCCCGTCGTCGAACGCGATTTCCTCGACCAACTCATTTCCTCGGGTTGCTCCTGCGCGGAAATGTCCAACCGGATCGACGCCGTTTCCGTGCATCTCGCGGAGAAGGTCAACAAGCTCACCGGCAAGGAAACCATCACGAAGGACCGGGTTCTGCCCGACGACCAGCTCATCGACGGTTTCCTCCTAAAGCCGATGAACTGCCCGCATCACATCAAGATTTTCGCCTCGCAGCCCCACTCGTACCGCGACCTGCCGGTGCGTTTCGCCGAGTTCGGCACTGTTTATCGGTGGGAACAATCGGGCGAGCTCAACGGCATGACGCGCGTCCGCGGCTTCACCCAAGACGACGCCCATCTCTTCTGCACCGAGGAACAGGTGCCGAAGGAAATCATCGGCTGTCTTTCGCTTGTGAAGACTGTGCTCACGACTCTCGGGATGGCCGACTACCGCGTGCGCGTTGGCCTGCGCGATCCAGATTCCAACAAATACACCGGTGACTCCGCCAACTGGGACAAGGCCGAAAACGCCTGCCGCGAAGCCGCCAAGACTCTCGGCGTTCCGTTCACCGAAGAGCCCGGCGAAGCCGCCTTCTACGGTCCGAAAATCGATTTCGTCATCAAGGACGTGATCGGCCGCGAATGGCAGCTCGGCACCGTGCAGGTGGACTACAACCTGCCCGTCCGCTTTGATCTTTCCTACATCGGCGCCGACAACGCCTCGCATCGTCCGGTGATGATTCACCGTGCGCCTTTCGGTTCGATGGAACGTTTCTGCGGCGTGCTCATCGAGCATTTCGGCGGCGACTTTCCGCTATGGCTGGCGCCCGAGCAGGTACGCATTCTGCCCATCAGTGACAAGCTGCTCGACTACGCCCAGGCACTGCACGCGCAGCTCCTCGCCGCCGATATTCGCGTCACGCTCGACGCCCACTCCGACAAACTCGGCGCCAAGATCCGCCGCGCCGAAATCGAAAAAATCCCGTACACACTCGTGATCGGTCAGAAGGAAGCCGATGCCAACAGCGTCTCAGTTCGCTCCCGGGCCAAAGGCGACGAAGGCGTAATCCAAGTTGAGGACGTCATCGCCCGCTTCAAATCCGAGATCACGACGCGAGCGCTGCCAGTCAAAAAAGTGATTGTTCCTGGGTCTGCACCACAAAAGACCTGAGGAAAGATTTCCGGAGCAAGCTCCGAAATTTGATCAACCCATCGTGGCTTTGCCTTCTTCGTTTTGTAGGAGCCTGTTTACAGGCGATTCGGAACGCCCGTCAACGGACCAACGCGGGATCGCCTGCAAGCAGGCTCCTACATTCCGACCAAGCCGGAGCAAGTTTACCCGCTTGAGGCGGGCAAGGTATTAGGCTACAGAAAATTGATTTCGGAGGCTCCTAAGACGCGCGTCATCCTATGGTGTTACCTCGCCCAAGGCAGTGGCTCCGGCGGGGGGAATTTGCCCGTGAGGCTGATCGCGCATCCCTCCCGGGCTGAGCGGTGCACCGCCTCCATAATTTCAACCACATGAGCGGCCTGCGCTCCTCCGGTCGGATGAGGCGCGCCCGTTCGCAAGCCTCGCCAAAGCCCCACCACGCCGGCGCTCCAATCGCAGTACCATTCGCCGAAGCCAGCGGCAGGACGAACCGGCAGGACGCGCCGGTATTTTTCGCCGACCTTGCCTAAACGGACCGGCGCCGCGGCGGAAAACCATGCGGTTGAAATCGACCCGGTGTCACCATGGATGTCGAGTCCCGCCCGATTCTCAGCGGGCTCACCCACATAAAAATTAGCCGTCAAGCGCACGCGCATTCCGCTGGCAAACTCCAGCACCGACACCAGCCAGTCCTCCGTTTTTAAAGTAAACGCTTTACCGTCCTTGGTCCGGCGCTCCGGCACGATGATTCCGCCACCCGTGGTCACACGGGTCACGGAGCCGAACCACGACGTCAACAGCGCCAGCGGATAAACCCCCACATCAAAGACCGGCCCTGCCGCATAAAAGGGCACGGGATTGGGATGCCAGCCTTCAATCCGGCCCCAGTCAACGGTCGCATAAGCAACGCGCGGCGTGCCGATCGCTCCATCGCGGATGAGCTTCCATGCCGTCTGTTGCGCCTCGCCCAACCAGGTGACCGGCGCACAACTCAGCCGCAAGCCGCGAGCCTCCGCGAGATCGACCAAAGCACGGGCTTCGGCATAAGTCGCGGCCAGCGGTTTTTCGCTATGCACGTGTTTGCCCGCATTCAGGCACTGAGTGATCACCGGCACGTGAGCGTGTTGAATCGTGAGATTGACCACCGCCTCGACTTTGGGATCGGCCAGCACCGCGTCGAGCGAGGCATAGGCGTGTCCGCCGTGCTTCTCCGTCCAAGCTGCAGCCCGTGAGTGATCAAGATCGCTCGCGCCCAAAATCTGAATTTCCCGGCGGGCACGCATCGCTTCGCCATAAGCGCCGGCGATGTTGCCGCAACCGACCACCACGACCCGCAATGGTGGCGCGCTTTCCGCGACCTCAATTGCGTCCCACCATTGCTCGACGCGCTCGCGACTCTCGCGCACGTCTTGGCGGGGATCGAATTGCTCGGGTTCGTGTTCAATCCCGATCGGCCCGCGGAATTCCCGGGCGCGCAACACCGCGACGATGGCCTGCATCGACACCACCCCCTCCCCCAGCCGGCAGGTTTCGTGACCCATATCGATGAAAGAGAACCCGGTTTTCTCTGCGCGCTTCGCCTTCACATCCTTGAGATGGACGGCCAGCAGGCGGGGGCCGAGTTCGTTGACCGCGGCAAGTGCATCCCAGCCCTGCGTGGCGCACCAGCCGGTGTCGAGTGCCACCCCCACGATGTCCTCGTCTCCCGCGCCCAGCCGGGCGAAAATTTCGGCGGCGCTTTTTTCCGGATGATTCTCCATGGCGTAGGCCACGCCGTGTTCGCGCAGGATGGCGACCGCCGCGGCGCGGTCCTGCGCAAAATATTCGCAGTGGCCCGCAAACAACGGAATGTCCAACGCCGCGCAAAGCCGACAAGCACCGTGAAGGTCTTCTGCGCCACCGCCAACCCAGGCTGGGTAACTGCGTACGGCGAGACCGTGTTTGCCCAGCAGACGACGGGCAGTCTCGACATGTTGCAAGGTGGCCCAGCGCCAGTGCAATTGCGCACACCACAGATCAATGCTCGAAAACCCCAGCGCCTTGATTTCGAGCAGCATCTCCTCAAAACGCTGTTCGAAAGTGGCCAGCGGCGAGAACCAAGCGTTCGTGGCTTCGTCGCCCTGCATCCAGCCTTTCTCCATGCGATATCCGATTTGGCGGGCGACAAAATTGGCGGTCACAAACGAGGGGCTGGGGTTCATGCGCGCCAGCCTAGGACGAAATCCCGCAGACTGTCTAGCCGCTCGTTCTTATTGAAGACCAGAACGGCATTGGGGGGTTAAGTTTGATCCTTTTCATCGTGCAAGGCTGCGCGCCGCACTTGCCATCATTCGTCTGATCGCGGTTCAATTCATCCATGAGCGACCATATTGAACTCCCTGAGTGGAAGGAAGAACTCGATGCCATTGTGGGCGCACGGGCGCATGGACAATCGGAGGAGATTTTTCCCCGCCTGCAGAAGCTGGATCAGCGTCACCCCAATGTCGCCGAGATCAATTATCAACTCGCCTGGACCTGCGATGTGCTCGGTCGCACCCGGGAAGCCCTGCCTTTATACGAAAAAGCCGTCGCCCTCGGACTGACACCCAATGAACTTTCCGGCGCATTGATCGGACTCGGCTCTACCTTGCGCGAACTCGGTGAGCTCGGTCGTTCTGCGGACGTACTCAACTCCGGCCAGGTGCAGTTTCCAGCAAACCGTGAATTCGACGTCTTCCTCGCCCTCACCCAGCACGCCCAAGGCAAAAACGCGGAAGCCATGCGTCGGTTAATCGACACTCTTTGCGACACCACCGAAGACCCCGGCCTCACGGCTTACCAGCGAGCAATCCGGCATGCGGCGGGCAAGTTGTAAGAGCGAATTTATCCCGCGATTGGGCAGTGACGCGTGTTTTGAATTTCCAAGATCGGCGGTAGGGGCCGTTGCCCGCAACGGCTCGGAGAAGGCGCTTGAGGGCACTCGCCGCTACCCCAAGGAATTTTGGGTCCATTCGCCGTTCACCAAGCGGCGCAGGCCAAGCGGATTGGCGCTTTGCAGCTCGGGCGGAAGCAGTTTCTCGGCAAAACTTTGGTAGCAGACCAGACGCGTCCAGCGGTCGAGCGCGCGTGTACCTACGGACGTGCTGCGGCCGCCGTCGCTGGTCGAAGGATAAGGTCCGCCGTGCACCATCGCATGACTGACTTCCACGCCGGTCGGATAACCGTTCATGACCAAGCGGCCCGCCTTCGCGGCCAGCAGGTCGACCAATTCAAGCGGCCCTTGCACTTCGTTGCCTCCAACCAAAAGCGTGGCGGTCAAATTGCCTTCCAGGTGACGCGCAACGTTCAGCATTTCAGTCCCATTTCGACACCAAATCACGAGTGAACTGGGCCCGAAAATTTCCTCCGATAAATTGTGAGTACCCAGAAAATTGATCGCCTCGGTCTCAAACCAAATGGGCGCGGCGCCACAAGCCACACTGGTTCTCGCTTGTGCGATCACCTTCACACCAGACTGGCGGCTGCGCGCCGCGGTATTGCTGATAAAATTTTTCTGGATGCCCGGGGTCAGCATCGCCGCCTCGGGAGTGGCGTTGAGCTTAGCGGCGAGATCCCGTACAAACTGCTCAGCCGCGACTGAACGTTCCAACACGATCAAACCCGGATTCGTGCAGAATTGCCCAACCCCGAGAATCGACGAAGCATGCAGACCGTCGACAATGGCGGCACTTCGTTCCTGGAGGGCGCCGGGCAAAATGAAAACCGGGTTAATGCTGCCCATCTCCGCGTAAACTGGAATCGGTTCGGGCCGAGCCGCAGCCAGATCGACCAAGGCACGTCCGCCTTTGACCGAGCCGGTGAAGCCGACCGCCTTGACCAGCGGGTGTTTGACCAAGGCTTGCCCGACTTCGAAGCCGGCGTCGAACAGCAGGGAAAACGTTCCCTCCGGCAGCGCGCAATCGCGCACGGCGTGCAAAATCAAACGGCCCACCAACTCGCTGGTGCCGGGATGGGCGGGATGGGCCTTGACGATCACCGGACAGCCAGCGGCAAAAGCCGAGGCCGTGTCGCCTCCCGCCACGGAATAAGCGAAGGGAAAATTGCTGGAGCCAAACACCACCACCGGACCGAGTGGACGCAGCATCGAGCGGTGATCGGGTTTGGGCAGCGGCTTGCGCTCGGGCAGTGCAGTTTCGATCCGCGCGTCGAGCCAGTCTCCGCGTTCGGCCGTCTCACCATAAAGCCGCATTTGACCGCAGGTGCGCGCCACCTCGCCCATAAGCCGCGCTTCGGACAAGCCCGTCTCCAGCATCGCCCGCGCCACTAAATCCGGGGATTTGGCCTCGAGATTATCCGCAACGGCCCGCAAAAATCTATTGCGCATCGCGCCCGATAATCTCGCCCAGACAGGGGCTGCTGCCGTCGCCAGTTGCGCCGCACGTTCAATATCATCCCGGCTGGCCGAGGAAAATGACGGCTCCAAATGTGTTCCGCGCGCGGGATCGAAAGCCTGGAAGATTGCGCCGCCGGGTCCGCCGGATCCAAATCCGATAAGTGAGCCACCGTCTGGTTTCATCGGAGCAATGTTTACGAGAATTCGCCCGGTGCAAGCGCACATGCCGCGGAAGGTTCTGCTGAGCGGAGCTACCGTCGTTGACGAAAGTCCCCGGCGCAGCGCGGTGGTGGTCAGACCGCGGCCCCATTCCTGATCACGCGAAGCGGTTCGGACTGAGCAACGCGAGGTCCACCGACGGCTTGCGGCCCGCCAGCAACTCGGCAATAAGCAGTCCGCTGACGGGCGCAGTGGTCACCCCGAGCATCGCGTGGCCGCTCGCGGTCGTGAGGTTGGAATAGTGACCCAAGCGCCCGATGTAGGGCAGACCGTCCGGCGTCACCGGCCGGTAACCAAACCACGGTTTGATCCCGCTGAAATCCGCGGCGGTGAAATCAGGAAAATAAATCTGCACAGCATTGATGATTTCCTGCACGCGCTCCGGACGGATCAGATTGTCGTGTCCGCTAATTTCCATGGTGCCACCCAAGCGCAGGTGTCCGCCCATGGGAGTGACCGCGACGCGGCGCTCTTTCAGGATCAGTGATTTTGTCAGCTGAAATCGCGGTTGCTCGATCGTGAGACTGTAGCCCTTGCCCGCTTGCATCGGGAGGCGAAAGCCAAGACCGGCCGTCATCGCGGGCGACCACGAGCCGCCCGTCAGCACAAATTCGTCCGCGATAAAATCACCCGCCGTGGTTTGCGCCGCCGCGATCCGGCCACCCTCGGCCCGCCAGCCGTAGATGGTCGTGTTCCACTGAAACTTCACGCCCATCTCCTGCAGCAGGGCAGTGAGTGCTGGAATAAATTTGCCCGGCGTGAGGTGGGCGTCGATGGGGAAATAAACCGAGCCGGCAACAGCGAGGCGCGCTCCTGGCTCGACTGCGGCAGTCTGCGCCGCGTTGAGCACACGGGCCTCGATGCCGAGTTCCTGCGCGAGGCGCGCCAGACCGCCGGCCTCATGATCGAGCGCTTGCTGCGTCTTGCAGAGGTTGAGCAGGCCTTCGGTTTTAAGTTCGAATGCGTTGCCACTGATATCAGCCAGCTCGACGAAAAGCCGGCGGCCACCAAGACAAAGATCCCGCAGTACCGGCGCAGCCCGTCGGGTATGCGCCACGGTACACGAACGGGCAAACAGCCAGCTCCAACGGATGAGGTCGCTGTCAAGACGCGGCTTGACGTAAAATGGACAGCGGGAATTCAGCATCCCCTTCAGGCCTTTCAATACCATGCCCGGGGAAGCCAGCGGAATAACATGACTTGGCGAGATGTAACCGGCGCTACCGTGCGCGCATGAATCGGCACCCACTGCATTGCGTTCCACCAGCGTTACCCGGAAGCCTTCGCGGGCCAGATAATAGGCGCAACACAGACCGACAATGCCCCCGCCACAAACAAGGACGGATTTGGCGGAGCGGGTTTCGGCGACTTTGTTGCGAGTGAAGGCAGCCATTGAATGGAAAGTTCCGGCAGAATCGCCGGTCCCTATCCGCGTGAAAAGAAAAAAGCCGGTCTCGATGAAGAGACCGGCTTCGAAAACAGACTAAACCTGATCAGACAGCTGCGTCACCGCGTTCGTCGGTGCGGATGCGAAGCACATCGTCCAAGGGTACGATGAAGATTTTCCCGTCACCGATCTTGCCGGTTTTGGCGGCCTTGGCGATGGTGTTCACGGCCTTTTCCAGAATGTCGTCGGAGACGGCGATCTCGATTTTCACTTTCGGCAGGAAATCGACGGTGTACTCGCTGCCGCGGTAGATTTCGGTGTGTCCCTTCTGGCGACCGAAGCCTTTGACTTCGGTCACGGTCATGCCCTCAACCTCGATGGCGGTGAGCGCTTCCTTCACCTCGTCGAGTTTGAAGGGTTTGATGATGGCAATAATAAGTTTCATGAAAGTAGCTGGTTGATCGGTTAGTAGATGTAGCCTTCCTCACCGTGTTCGTTGATGTCCAAGCCCTGCGACTCGACATCGGCGGTGGGACGGAGACCGACGACGGCCTTCACGATGTAGGCGAGAATCAAGGTGCCCACAATCGACAGCACCAAAGTCAGGCCGATCGCCTTGAGCTGGGCCATCCAGAGGCCGCCGTTGGTGACGAGCCCAGCCAGACCGTTTTTGACGGCCGGGGCACCGGTGAGATTGCTGTTAACCGAAGCGGTCGCCAGCACGCCGGTGAGGAACGCGCCCAAGGTTCCGCCCACCGCGTGAACTCCGAAAGTGTCGAGCGCGTCGTCATAGCCGAACATGCCCTTGACCTTGGTGACAAAAATATAGGGGATAACGGCGGCGACCACGCCGATGATGATGGCACCGGTGCTGTTGACGAAGCCGGTGGCGGGAGTGATGACAACCAGACCGGCGACCGCGCCGGAGCAGAAGCCGAGGATGGAAGCATGACCGCGAAAGATTTTTTCAATCATGCCCCAGGTGAAGGCGGCGACGGCGGTGGCCAGCGTAGTGGTCATGAAAGCGTTGGCAGCGACACCATCGGCGGCGACGGCGCTACCGGCGTTGAAGCCGTACCAGCCGACCCAGAGCATACCGGTGCCGACCATGCACAACACCATGCTGTGCGGGGCCATTTTTTCCTTACCAAATCCAAGACGGGGCCCGAGGATCATGCAGAGGATGAGCGCGGACCAGCCGGACGACATGTGAACCACGGTACCGCCGGCGAAGTCGATGGCAGGAATCTTGGCGTCGCCATTCCAGACACCGTTCATCAAGCCGTTAACGCCCCAGACCATGTGCGCGAGGGGGAAATACACCACCACCATCCAAAGCGCCACGAAGAGCAGGATCGCCGAAAACTTCATGCGTTCGGCGATCGCACCCACGATCAAAGCGGGAGTGATGATGGCAAACATCATCTGGTACATGGCAAATACGTTGTGGCTGACCCAGTAGGCGTAGTTGGTATTGGGTGCCGAGGTGACATCCTTGAGGAAGAAAAATTCCGAACCACCGAAAAATGCACTGCCGAAGCTGGTGCCAAACACCAGACTGTAGCCGAAGGCCCACCAGAGGATGGTGACCAACCCGGTGATGCCCAGGCATTGGGCGAGGACTGAAAGCACGTTCTTCTTGCGGACCAAACCGCCGTAGAAAAGCGCCAGACCGGGCAGCGTCATGAAGAGAACGAGTGCAGCGCTCGTCATCATCCAGGCATTGTGGCCGGGACCGGCGACTCCTGTGAGTGATTTGCCGGGATCGGTGTTGTTAACGTAGGCCTCAAGAGCGGCAATGCGCTCATCAGACGTGGGAGCGGGAGCGGCCGGAGCCGCTGCTGGAGTTTGAGCGAAGGCTGAACCGGCAACAAGAATTGCCAGAGCGGCCAAGGCGAAACGGAGGTGTCGAGATAACAGGGTATTCATGGTGGTACGGGGTTGTATGAGCAAATATGATGCCACGCCTGACAGGTTCTCTCGATTCGTCGTGACATACGAGCAGGTGGCTCGAAAAACACCGACAAAAAACTGAATCAGGCAATAAAAAAGGCCGGCCTTCTGATAAAGTAGCCGGCCGGCGAAATGGAAAAAAGAGAGCGGCCAACCGCTCAGACTGCGGCGTCACCGTGCTCTTCGGTGCGGATACGAATGACTTCCTCCAGGGGAGTCACAAAGATCTTACCGTCACCGATCTTCCCAGTTTTGGCCGCATTCGCGATGGCTGAAATCACTTTCTCCTTCATGTCATCCGTCACGGCGATCTCGATCTTGGCCTTCGGCAGAAAATCCACGGTGTATTCGCTGCCGCGGTAGATTTCAGTGTGACCTTTCTGGCGTCCGAAGCCCTTCACTTCGGTCACAGTCATTCCTTCCACGCCGATGGCAGTCAGCGCTTCCTTCACAGCTTCGAGTTTGAACGGCTTGATAATGGCGGTAACGAGTTTCATAGGGGGATAGTTGTAGGCTAAAATTAGTTTTCAGCTGAATGCACGGTCAGGGCAAGCTTACTGTGGAGGAATGACGGTCTGGATGTGCAATTCCTTCAGCTGCTTGGCCGTGACCGGAGTCGGGCTTTGCGCCATCAGGTCCTGCGCCTTTTGGGTCTTCGGGAAGGCAATGACATCGCGAATGCTGGTCGTCCCGCACAGCAGGGCAACCATCCGGTCCAAGCCGAAGGCCATGCCACCATGAGGCGGTGCGCCGTAGGTAAATGCCTTGAGCATGTAGCCGAAGCGGCTTTCGACGACATCCCCCGGGATCTTGAGCACTTCCTCAAAAATCTTTTTTTGCAGCGCTGGCTGATGGATGCGGATGCTCCCGCCCCCCAGTTCCATGCCGTTGAGCACGGCATCATAATGCTGGCCACGGACAGCTTTGGGATCCGTATCGAGCAAACGCTCATCCTCGCCAACGGGAGCAGTGAACGGATGGTGCGTCGCCACGTAGCTCTTCCGCTCATCGTCGTAGCTCATCAGAGGGAAATCCACGACCCACAGGAAATTCCATTGGTCCGCTCGAATCGTCATCTTGCCACGCTTAACGAGAAGTTGCGCCGCTTCCAGCCGGGTGCGGCCTAGAATCGCACAGGCGCGATCCCAGGGCGCCGCCGCAAAAAACACGATGTCACCCTCTTCAATGTTCAGCCGCGAAGTCAGGGCGGCCTTTTCAGCGTCGGAGAAAAATTTGACGATCGGCGAGCGCCATTCGCCACCTTCAACCTTGATAAAGGCGAGACCCTTGGCGCCGAGCGATTTTGCGATGTCTTCCAGGGCACCCAGCTCACCTTGTGTGATGTTGGCGAGGCCCTTGGCGTTGAAAGCCTTCACACTGCCACCGGAGGCGACCGTCGAAGCAAAAACTTTGAAGGCGGACGCTTTGAATGTGTCGGACAGGTCAACCAACTCGAGGCCGAAGCGCGTGTCGGGCTTGTCCACCCCATAACGGTTCATGGCGTCGTGATAGGGCAGCCGCGGAAACGGCGTGGGCAGGTCGTGGTTGAGCACGTCCTTCCAGACTTTTTTCAACATGCCCTCGAACAGGGCGTAAATACCTTCGCGATCAATGAACGAGGCCTCGACGTCGATCTGCGTGAATTCCATCTGGCGGTCGGCGCGGAGATCCTCGTCGCGAAAGCAGCGGGCGATTTGAAAATATTTTTCGACGCCCGCCACCATGAGGATCTGTTTGAACTGCTGCGGCGACTGCGAGAGAGCGTAGAATTCGCCAGGATGAATGCGGGACGGCACCAGGTATTCGCGCGCGCCTTCGGGCGTGCTCTTGAACAAGGCCGGTGTCTCCACCTCGATGAATCCCTGAGAGTCGAAGTAGTCGCGCACGGACTTGGCCGCACGGTGGCGCACGCGCAGGTTTTTCTGCATCTTGGGCCGGCGCAAATCGAGGTAACGGTAGGTCAGGCGCAGGTCCTCGTTGACCTTGTCACCGCCGGCGTCGGTCAGCGGAAATGGCGGGGTGTCGGAAATATTATGGACCACCAGCCCGGTGGCATCGATTTCGATTTCGCCGGTGGGAATGCCCTTGTTCATCATGGCATCCGGACGGAGCACCACCTGGCCGGTGATCCCGATGACGGACTCGCTCTTCAACTGGGCCGCCTCGGCCCGGAGATTCGTGTCGAATTTTACCTGGGTGACGCCCTCACGGTCACGCAAGTCGATGAAGATGATACCGCCGTGATCGCGAACCGAATCAACCCAGCCGGCAAGTGAGACGGTGGCGTTAAGGTCGGACTTGGTCAGCTGGGCGCAATGATGGGTGCGTTTCATGGTACGGAAAGGTCAGCTAAAGCGAGCGCCCCGCCCCGGCGCAAACAGAATTTAGTTGGCTATGACACTATCACGGTTTGAGGCGCAAAATCGGCCCCACCCCGAGGGTCTTGCCGGCTGGCGAATCGGCTCAAATCTTTACGTGCAAGAGCAATTCGCGCTCCTCGGCCTCGGGCAACGGTTCGCCATTCACCTCCAAGATGCGACGCGCCAGCGGCTCCAGTTGTTCGGCCGGCACCTCAACCACGCCAATACCCGGCCTCCACTGGATGACTGGAAGCCCCAGAGCCTTGTTCTCCAGCACGACCTTGGCATAGGCCCGGCGCATCGACCGGAGCGCAGCCCGGGTCTCCGCACCTGGCACAAAGACGAGAGGTTCTTCAACACGCTCAGAGGGACCATCAGGCATGATGCGGAGTTTGGCTGGCAACTCCAGCGCCGCAAACCTGGGGGCGTCTACTACCCGGAACGAAGCCTCTTCCCCCTCGACAATCAGGTGGGGATTATGACCGGTGTTATCGAAAATCCGCCAGTGATGCACCAAGGGGCGATAGTGCTCCAGCAAGAGCCGGAGTCCTTTGCCAAACCGCCGTTGCTGCACTTCATCGGGAATATCGTGCCCGCCTTTTGTGACACGCTGCTTCACCCGGCCACGCGTGAGATTCAGATCGGGAATCCAGAGAAAATCCAGGCGTATCCGATACCCCGCCTCGCGCATCTCGCGCAACAGATGCAGGTAACCGCCGCCCGTCAGCGTGGTTTCAAACGAAAAATCCTCACGGCGCTCAAACAACTCGTGCAGACGCTTGAGCATGATCCGGCCGGCTTTAAACGAAACCTTGGCCGGCGCAAACGGCGACAAACCGGCCGCTATCAAGTCGGCATTCACAAATTCCCGACAGCGCATCTCGAGCGGAAGAAAATCCCGCGCGTAGGTGGTCTTTCCTGCGCCATTGGGTCCGGCGACGACGAACAGGTCGGGGCATGGACGCATCCCACACCCGACACCGCACAAGGTCAAAGCCGGCCTTAACCTATAATCAAGCTCTCGCCCGTCATCTCCGCCGGTTTCGGCAGGCCCATCAGGTGCAGGACAGTCGGCGCGAGATCGGCGAGCCGGCCGCCGCTGCGCATTTTGGTTTTGCCTGCGACCAGGCCGTCGCCAATGGCGAAGACTTCGACGAGGTTGAGCGTATGCGACGTGTGCGGACTGTTCGTCAGCGGATCCCACATTTGTTCGCAATTACCATGGTCCGCACACACGACGGCCTTGCCATTCCGTGTAGCCAACGCGGCCAGCAACTCCCCCACTCCCAGGTCCGTCGCCTCGACCGCCTTGATCGCGGCGGGCAGTGACCCCGTGTGGCCAACCATGTCGGGGTTGGCGTAATTCACCACAATCATGCCGTACTTGCCGGACAGAATCGCTTCCTTCGCGAGGCGGGTCACCTCCGGCGCGGACATTTCGGGCTGCATATCATAGGTCGCCACTTTCGGACTCGCCGGGCAGGCCCGGTCTTCACCGGGGAACGGATTGCTCCGGTAATTATTGAAGAAGAAGGTCACGTGCGGGTTTTTTTCCGTTTCCGCACAACGGAATTGGCCGATGCCGGCCTGGCTCACGACCTCGCCGAGAATGTTTTTTAATTGCGGCGGCTTGCCGGAAATCACGTGCACGGGCAGGCCGGTCTCATATTCCGTCATCGTCGCGTAATAGAGATCGAGCTTCGCGCCGCGGTCGAATTCCTTGAAGCCGTCGATCACAAACGCCTTGGTGATTTCACGCGGCCGGTCGCCGCGGTAGTTGTAGAAAAGCACCGCGTCGCCATTGGCGAAGGTCGCGAGCGGCTTGCCGTCAGCGCCGACAATCCAGGTCGCCGGCACAAACTCATCGCCATTCTGCGTCGCACTCAAGGGATGATCGTAATAATTCTGAATGGCTTCCGCGGCGCTCTTCGCGGTCGCGACGGCCTTGCGTCCGGTCAGCATATCATAGGCTTTTTGCACGCGCTCCCAGCGGTTGTCGCGGTCCATCGCCCAGAAACGTCCGCAAATGGTGGCGATTTTGCCCACCCCGATCTCGAGACACTTCGCCTCGACCTGCTTGATGTAGCCGAGCCCGCTCTGCGGAGCGGTGTCGCGGCCGTCGGTGAAACCATGGATAAAAACCTGCGAAGCGGTCAGACCGTCCTCCTTCGCCTGGTGCAGGATTCCGTAAAGATGTTCGAGCATGCCGTGCACGCCGCCGTCGGAAACGATGCCCATCAAGTGCAGTTTCGCCGCCGGTGAAGCTTTCACGCGCGCGACCGCCGCATGCCAGACCGGATTGCGGGCGAGTTGCTTTTCAGAAAACAGCTTGTTGAGCCGCACCAGTTCCTGATCGACGATCCGGCCGGCACCGATGTTTTCATGGCCGACTTCCGAATTGCCCATCTGTCCGTCGGGCAGCCCGACGTCGAGACCACTGGCCGAGACCAGCGTATGGGGGTACTTCGTCTGCAAGGCGTCGTCACATTGTTTCTTGGCGAGGAAAACCGCGTTGAATTTGTCCTGGGACGGGTCGGGGTTCTTGCCCCAACCGTCGCGGATGACGAGTAGCACTGGTGGTCGTGTTGAAGTCATGGGAAAATGTGCCGATATAGGCAGGAGCAGTGAAGGCACTGCCGGGCCCCAAATCCAGATAAAATCTCAACCCAGCCACCGGACGGCACACTATTTGCAGAAAGGAATCTGCCATGACGCTTATCATCAGGGATCAACTCGTTTGCCCCCCGACCTGGTTCGCCTCCTACCGGGACCTGACGCTTTATTGTCACATCCTGCTTAAGCTGGATATCGTGATCGAATCGGAATCGGCCGACACTTATTACCGCTGGATCAAGCCGCGCGGGGGCATGGATTTCATTGAGGATTTTGTCCGGCCAGGATCGGAATTCGGGCCCCGGCTGGATCTCACCCGCGCGAACGGGTGCACCATCGTGACCGACCGCATTGCCCCGGAAAACGTCCACCGCCTGATCGCCGGTATTCGGTCCCTCGCGGCGTGAGCAGGTGAAGACATATTTTCAGGCGGGATTGCCCTCCTGAGCAACGCGAAGAATCCACGCGTTCACCGGTGTGGCTAGACCGGTCCGCCCGGCAATGCCTCGCGCAGGGCGCTGACGAGATCCTCCAGCCGGTAGGGCTTGGCCACCACGCCGCAAAATCCATGCGCCCGATAATTCGCCAAAACCGGATCGCTGGAATAGCCACTGGAAACAATCGCCTTCACGAGTGGATCGATGCCTTGCAACCGGGTGATGGCTTCACGGCCACCCATGCCACCGGGCACCGTGAGATCCATGATCACCAGTGAAAAAGGATTGCCCGCGTCGTGCGCCGCCCGGAATTTTTCCACGGCTTCAGCCCCATCGACGGCACATTCCACCGCGAAGCCCAGCCGCTGCAACAGCATCACTGCCATGCGGCGGATGACCTCCTCATCATCCATGAAAAGAACCCGGCCTTCAAATTTGCTCGTGGTCACCGGCATGGGTGGCGTGGTGTTAATCCGCGCGTCGTGCGAAGCGGGCAGCCACAGACGGAAAGTCGTTCCGACGCCAACGGTCGATTCGACATCAATATGCCCGCGGTGCTTTTTGATAATGGAATAAACCGCCGCCAGCCCCAGTCCGCTGCCGGTTTGTTTGGTCGTGAAATACGGATCAAAAATGCGCGGCAGATCCTCCGGCTTGATGCCCTCGCCGGTGTCGGTGATCGCGATTTGAATATAATAACCGGGGAACAATCCGGGATGATTGAGTCCGCTCACTTTTTCGTTGCGGGCGTTCAGCCGCAGCGTGCCGCCGGCCGGCATCGCCTGAATCGCATTGATCACCAGGTTCTGCACCACCCGGCCGATCTGGCCCTTGTCGGCATCGGCCGGCCAGAGATCGGCCGGGAGGTGGAAGATCGGTTTCACATTGGAGCCGTGCAGAGCGAAGGTCGCTGTCTCGCGCACGATTCCGTCCAATTGCACCGCGGTGCGCACTGGCTCGCCGCCCTTGGCGAAAGTCAGCAACTGCTGCGTCAAGTCGCGGGCGCGCAACGTGGCTTTCTCCGCTTCGCGCAATCGCGCCCCAGCCTCGGACTTCGCATCGATATCCAGCTGGGCGAGGGCAAGGTTGCCCATGACCCCGGTCAGAATGTTATTAAAATCATGCGCGATGCCGCCGGCGAGTACGCCCACTGATTCCAAGCGCGTGGCGCGGACCACTTCCTGTTCCAGGCGTTCATGCTCGGTCACATCACGGAAAACAAACACCATGCCGATCACCTTGCTGTCGGCGGAATGAATCGGCGCACAACAGCCATCGACCAGCCGGCGCTGCCCGCTGCGGGTCAGCAGCCGCGTCTGGGCCGGCAATTGGGCCACGGCATCGGTTTGAGCCAGCTGGCCCACGGGAAAGGCAAAGGCCGCGCCTGTCCGTTCGTTTTCCAACACGCAGATTTTTTCGATCGGCTGGCCGATGGCCTCCGTGTTCCACTGGGTCAGAGCCGCCGCCGCCGGATTCATGAACTGGACGACACCGGCCACATCGGTCGTCACCACGCCTTCGGCCATCGCGCGCAAGGTCACTGCAAGGCGTTCCTTTTCCGTCGCGAGGGCGGCCTCGGCCTGCTTGAGTTCGGTCAGATCGACAAACACCAGCAGTGACTGGCTCAAATCCAACCCGGTTTCGGTCTGTGCGACCCACCAGCGCACATTCATGTAATGCAGGCCTCCCTCGAAGTCCCGCATATCCAACTGGGCCTGGAGCGTATTGTGTCCCTCCCACAGCGCGAGCAGCGTCGCCCGGATCACGAACAACGAATCCGGCGTGGCGAGCACACTGCGCCGGCGGCGAAAATCGCTCTGCTTTTTCGCCCGCAGGATCTGCATTGCCGTTTCGTTGGTATTGGAGATCCGGACCCGCTTGGCTCCTTCGGTCAGGCGCCGGGCATCCTGGTCGAGCCACGCGCCCAGGTTGCTCACGCCAGCCTGTCGTAGTTCGTTCAACCACACTCCGACCGCGCTGAAATCCGTTTCCACAATCGCCACCGGCGTATGTTGAAAGAGCGACCGATAACGGACCTCCGAGGCGCGCACCGATTGTTCCGCAGCGCGGCGGGCGGTCATATCCGTGATAACACCGACCAGCCGCCACTCCCCGGGTCCCACTTGCGTGATGGCCACCTGCTCGTGCAGCCAGAAAACCCGTTCGCCCCGCTGCGCACGAAATTCCTGCTCGTAGCCCGGGGCACCCGACAGCATGGCGGCACCCGAACGGGCGTTGAGTTCGGCGTACGTCGCCGGCTCGATGACGTCCAGCCAGGCCAGCACCGGCGGATCGGGTGGGACGCCACCAAAGACTTCAGTGTGAAGTCTCGAAGGAGGAATGATCATTACCCAGCGCAGCTCGCCGCTCGAAAGCGTGAAGACCCGCGCCTGCCAGAGCAGACAGTCCGCGGTGGCGAGCATTTGCTGAACCTGATTTTCACTGGCCCGCCGGGCTTCGAGCGCCTCCCGTTGCATGGTGACGTCCGTAATCACGCCCACCAACCGGGCCTGTTTGGAGCCCAGGTGCCTCAAGGTGATCGTTTCGTGCAACCACGTCACTTTCAGGTGGGAGATGACCCTGAATTCATTTTCATATCCGGTGGACCCGCTGCGAAACGCATGGATAAAGCGCTGGTCCATTTCCGCGATCTCCGGCACATTCAACTTCCGCCAGTCGAGCGCCGTACCATGGCTTTCCTCGCCAAACAGCCTGCGGTAAAGCACGGAGCGCTGGGTGGTCAGGCTCCAATCGAAAGTATCTCCAGGAGTCAGGGTCACGGTGGCGTGCCACACCATGCAATCAGCCAATTCCAACACTTGTTGCAGCTGGGCGTCACTCGAGCGCCGGGCTTCTTCGGCTTCATAGCGCGCCGTGATATCGGTGATGATGCCGACAAGCTCCCAGCTCTCCGGTCCCGAGGAATTAATACTGACCTGTTCCGCCAGCCAGAGGTCACAATCGGTTTTCGGAATATGGAAAACCTGTTCATAACCCGTGGCATTGCCCAAAATTGATTTGGCGGACCGTTGCAACATTTCCTCGTACTCCGGCACTCCCAATTTATTCCATTCGAATCCTCTTACATCCAACGGATTCACGCCATAAATCCTTCGATAAAGCTGCGAGGGCGGGATGTAGATCTCCCACCTCAGTTCTCCATCGGGCAATTGGGTTACTCGTCCTTGCCAGATGGTGCAATCCGCCCGTTCCAGCAGATGCTCCAGTCGTTTCTCGCTGCTCCGCTGGGCATCCTCCGCCTGTCGCTGGGCCGTGATATCGATCACCACCCCTTCAAGTTTCCAGTGATCGCGCCCCAAATGGGTGATCGTCGCCTGCTCATGCATCCAGTTGGTCCGTTCGCCCTGGACGACGCGAAACACCTGTTCATAGCCCGGCAATCCACGCAGCATGGCGTCACGGCTGCGGGCTTCCAGCTCTGGAAACTCGGGCACGTTGACCAACCCCCACGGCATGATCCCCTGCCGACAGGCGTTATCGCCCGCCATCCGCCGGTAAAGTTCCGAACGGGGCACAAACCATTCCCAATTGAAGGCCCCGGTTTGATCGCGGGTCACATTCGCCTGCCAAAGCATGCAGTTGGCGTGATTGAGCAATTGGTGCAACTGCTCCTGGCTGGTGCGGTTCGTCAGCTCCGCCTGGCGTTGAACGGTGATATCAGTCGCGAGCCCGACCAGCCGGAATTGATTGGGTGACGTCGACGCTATGGAAACATTTTCACGCAGCCACATGACCTGTCCGTCCCGCTCCAACCGGAAATGCTGCTCATAACCAGGCAGTCCCGTAAGCATCGCCTCCCGCGCACGGCGGTCCATCTCCGCCTGCTCCGGGATCTTGAATTTATACCACAGCCCCAGTTCCGCCGCCGGGGGACATTCGCCTAAAATTTTTCGGGACAGCACCGAGGTGTGAATGGTGAAATCCCATTTCCATAAATCCCCGACATGCTCGACGCGCGCCTCCCAGAGCAGACAATCCGCATGCTCGATCAACGAGGTGATTTGCTGCACCGTCCGTTTCGCGCGGCGTCCGGTCTTCTGCTGACTGTGGCGGCTCAGCCGCCACACCACCAAGCCGACCACAATACCCGACACGGCCATCGCCAAGCCCGCATTCGGGTATGAAAGGCGGGATCCGTCTGCCGCCTCCGCCGTGCCTGACAATGCGACCGCCCAAAGGCTCAACCAGGCCAGACGACCAACGGGGGATAAGGGATAGGGCATCATTTCAGCGACGCTTTCAGTCTATCCTGATCAAGCCCGCTCAACGTCAAAGCTGCAAGACCACATCAGCCTTTCTTCCGCAGTTCGGGGTAAGTCCAACCCGGCCCATGCGCCAATCAGGTTCGCGGGAACTCAAATTTGAGCTGAGGCCTCAACCTCATTTGACAAACAGAGAGAGCGCCTTGATGAATTAAATCATATGCTTAAAGGCGCGGTCCTATTGCTTAATCTGGGTTCACCCGACTCCACTTCGGTGGCGGATGTCCGCCGCTATTTGCGCGAATTTCTGGGCGACGGCCGGGTGATCGACAAACCGGGCCAGCCGTTTCGCTGGCTCCTCGTGAACGGCATTATCACGCCTTTCCGCGCGCCTAAATCAGCCCACGCCTACACCAAGATCTGGACGCCCGAGGGTTCCCCTCTGGTTGTCACGAGCAAACGCACCCAGGTGAAGTTGCAGGCGCGTATCGATCTAACCGTGGAACTCGCCATGAACTATGGCAAGCCGTCCATCCCCGATGCCTTGCAACGAATCGTCGCGAATGGCGTCGGACGATTGCTCCTTTTTCCCCAATATCCTCACTACGCCATGTCGAGCTGGGAGACCGTGGTGGCAAAAGTCCGGGAGGAGGCCGCCCGCATTGCACCCTCCCTTTTGATCGAAACGGTCCAACCCTACTACATGGACGAAGACTACATCAGTGCACTCGTCGAAAGTGCCCGTCCTTATCTGGCCAAGCCGCACGATCATCTCCTTTTCAGTTACCATAGCATTCCCGTCCGGCACTTGACGAAAGCCGATTCGTCCCACGCGCATTGCCAGGTGGTGCCGGATTGTTGCAATGTTTGCAGTCCCACCCAGAGCACCTGCTACAAAGCCCAGGTGACCCGCACGACCCAGGCTTTCGCCCGGTGCGCGGGTCTCGATCCCGCGAAATGGTCAATGTCCTTCCAATCGCGTCTCGCCGGCGAGCCCTGGATCACACCTTACACCGATTACGAATTTGAAAGCCTGCCCAAGGCAGGGAAAAAGCGCCTGCTGGTGATCACGCCTGCCTTCGTGACTGACTGCTTGGAAACGCTGGAAGAAATCAGAGTCGAAGGTGCTAAAAGTTATCTGGCGGCCGGAGGAGATTCGTTTGAACACATCCCCTGCCTGAACGATCAGCCAGTGTGGATTGATTTTCTCGAAAACCGCGTCCGCCAGTGGCAGTCAGGGATAAAAACTGCGGTGTAGTCCCTACACTTTAGTCTTTTTTCCCTAAAACTGGTAAAATGAATTTAAACATTCAGTCGGCATGGCTGCCCGAGCAACTGTTTGCTGGCACCACGCGGCCCATTATTTACAAAAATTCACCCCTCTGTGCATACTTCTGCCGCCACACTTGCCCATAAGCCTCTCGGACAAGGGGCCGCCGTGCTCGTCCTTGATACTAATGGCCAAATCGAAATGGCGAGCAGCGCGGCTTGCGCGCTGTGGCAGGCTTCAGCCGCCGAGTTGATCGGAGATGCCTTTCCCAGTCTGTTTGTTTTCGATGTGGTTTCCCGTGAATCGGGTTGGGTCCAGTCGCAATGGGAAGTCCTGCTGGCGGCCGCAGAACGCCATTCCATCACTCTCCAGATCCAGCCCAAGGAGTCGGCTGCGTACGATTGTCTGGTGAGAATTGAAAAAGCCGGTGATGACCCGGTGAGTTATTTTGCGTTCATCAACCAGCCGACTCCCGCCGTCGCCCCCGTGGTTTCGGCGCCGCCTTTTGCCACCAACCTGGCCCCGGATAATTTCCTCGCCCAACTCAATGATCGCAGCTCATTGGGCTTTTTTGACCTGAATTTCCTGAAGAACGAGGTGTACTATTCAGCCGCGTGGAAACGCCTGCTCGGTTATGCCGATGTCGATCTGCCCAATACCTACGAATCCTGGCTCGTACTGATTCATCCCGATGATTCCGCGGCTGCACCCGACCGACAAAGCCGCGGCGGCACGACCGGCACGCGCCAGTATTCCCTGGAATTTCGCATGAAACACGCCCGTGGCCACTACGTGTGGGTGCAAAGCGTCGGCGTGCAGATTTATGGGCCCAATGGTTCTCTCCAGCGGGTAATCGGGGCCCATCTCGACATTGGTGATCGCAAGGAATTCGAGGAAGCCGGCCTGCGGGCCGAGGAAAGAATGCAACAACTCGGCGATCGCGGCCGCGTCGGCGTGTTTGATCTGGATTTTTCGACGGGGCAATACTGGCTTTCACCCGGCTTCAAGTCCCTTCTCGGCTACGGCGAATCCGAGTTGCCCGATACCCCGGAATCATTCTTGCGCACCCTGCCAATGGATGAAACCACTGGCGGTCTGCAGGGATATTTTCTGGCGCAGCATCCCAATCAAATTTCCTATTCCGACACGTTGCGCCTGCGCCACCGTGAGGGCCGCGAAATTCTGGTTCATGCCAGCATCGTCCGGCAGATTTCTCGGCGCAAGGAGCTGCAGCGCGTCCTCGGTTTTGCGGTGCCGATGCCGGAGAATCTCGGCGCGGTCTCCACGAGTGCCAGCCCCGGTTTGTCGCTGGCGCACCTGACCGTGCTCCTCGCCGAATTGCACGAAGCCGTGCTCCTCGCCGACGCCAATGGTCAGGTGGTCTTCCTCAACCCCAAGGCGGAACAACTGCTGGGCCGCACCCATGAGGAAGCATTGAATCAAAATGCCGGAGAAATCTTTCGTCTCGTTCACCGCCAGAGCGGACAGGCGGGCGAAAGCCCGGTCGCCAAGGCGCTTACGGCCCACGAGGCGACCCCGCTCAACGACGAGTTCACGCTCGATACCGGCACCGGTGTCTTTCAGCCCGTCACCTACAGTGCACGCCCGGTGGTCGGCGCCAGCGGCCAGAGCGCCGGCGTGGTGGTGGTCTTTCGCAATCCCGAGGAAATGAGCCTCACACCTGAGGAACTCGTGCGGGCCAATCGTTTCGAATCGCTGGGCCAGCTCGCAGGCGGCATCGCCCATGATTTCAACAATCTCCTTACGACCATCCTTGGCGGTGTCTCTGTTGCCAAGGAAAACCACGACTACGCCGGCTTGGAAAACAGCGAGCGGGCCTGCCTGGCCGCCAAAGCGCTGGCGAAACAACTGCTGACCTTCGCCAAAGGCGGCACCGCCGTCCGCCAGGCGATAAATCCCGGCGATATCCTCGCTGATTCAGTGCGACTCGCCGGCGCCGGTTCGACGGTGAAGGTGGAACTCAACATCGCTCCCGATACGGCCGCCATCTGTGTGGACCGCGCGCAAATTCTCCAGGTTTTTCAAAACCTCATCATCAACGCGATCCAGTCCATGACCACCGGCCAGGGACAGATCTGGGTCAGTGCCGGCAACGTGTCACTCACCGAGGGCCAGATCGCCCCCCTCGCCGCCGGGACCTATGTGGCCATCGAGGTCCGCGACAACGGCAGCGGCATCAAGCCGGAGTTCCTGGAAAAAATCTTTGATCCCTTCTTCACGACCAAGAAGACCGGCACCGGCCTGGGGCTCGCCACCGTGCTTTCCATCGTGAAACGCCACGGCGGCCAGATGGGAGTGGACACCGAGATCGGCGTCGGCACGGCCTTCACCGTGTTCCTCCCGCAGGCGGAAAAGCCCGAGGAAGTCGAAGCCCGTCGCGCGCCCACTCTGCGTTTTGGCACCGGCCGCGTGCTGTTCATGGACGACGATGAGAACATCTGCACCCTCACCGGCGGCATGCTGGAAAGCCTGGGTTACAAATACGACCTCGCGCGCAACGGCGAAGAAGCCCTCCAATACTACAAACGCTACCTCAATATCGGCCGGCCCTACGACGTAGTCATCATGGATCTCACGATCATCGGTGGCATGGGTGGCGAGTTGACCTACCGTCACCTCCGCGACTTGGACCCCGAGGTCAGCGCGATCATGACCAGCGGGTATGACAATGACGAGATGGCGCGCCAGTTCTACGAAATGGGTTTCCTCGGCTACCTCACCAAGCCGTACCGGGTCGGCGATCTCGGCAAGATGCTCCGCAAAGTTCTCGGCAAGTAGCCGGAGTCATCACGGTGGTTGAATGCGGCGCTTAGTTCGCGCATGCTGGTGTTGTATTGGAGATTTTCCGGCACCACCGATGAAGCCGCCCGTCAAATTTTCCAGCAACTGGCCTTCGCCTCCGCTACGATTCCCGCCGCGACTCTGCCCTGCCCTCCACCAAAGCGGCGCCCGGACGGACGCCAGGACCGATGCACTTTCCCGGGGTGACCGTCGGCCGGATCGTCCGGCCGCTCGCGCTCGACGTGGCCAGCAGCATTCGGTTTCCTGACCAATGATTCGACGACACACCACACCCAGCTGGGTCTATCTCGGCGGCCTCGCGCTCACCATCGCCGCCGGCATCATCAACGCAGTCGGCTTCCTCGGACAGCACCACCAGGCACTCAGCCACATGAGCGGCACCGTAACCACATTCGGCCTGGAACTCGGCCGGGCCAACTACGGTGTCGCATTTCACGCACTGGCGATCCTGACCGCATTTTTCGCCGGCTGCCTCATCAGTGGCGCGCTCATCAGCCAAAGCACCTTGCGTCTCGGCCGGCGCTATGGCGTGGCCCTTTCGCTGGAATCAGTCGCGTTGTTTCTGTCCGTCTATTTTCTCCGGCGCGGGGTCCACGCCGGCGATTACCTCGCCGCCCTCGCCTGCGGTCTGCAAAACGCCATGGTCTCCAGCTACAGCGGCTCGACCATGCGCACCACGCACATGACCGGCATGGTCACCGATCTCGGCATCGCCTGCGGCCACTTCATTCGGGGCATGGAGGTCGACTGGTATAAGTTCAGACTGTATGGAGTGCTCTTTCTCGGGTTTTTCGTCGGCGGCGTGATCGGCGCCTTTGGG
>JANYDX010000436.1 GCA_025363395.1 Verrucomicrobiota bacterium | reverse complement strand
CGGCTTGCGCGCGCAGAACGGACGAAACCGTGGCGACGGAAAGCTGCGTAGCAGCGGCAATCTCATCGAGAGCCGGATAACGACCAAGTTCACTGGCGAGCCGGTTTTGCGCTTGGACGACTGACTTCACTTGCGTGCGGCGACCACGCGAAAGCGTATCGAGACGACGCAGTTCATCGAGCATTGCGCCTCGCACCCGCACGAAACAATACGCACGAATTTCATCTTCCGAGCCATCGACCTGCGCCATGGCCATGACGAGCGCGAGCTTTCCGGCGGAGGCGAGATCATCGCGGCCAACATGGTTTGGCAGGTGGCGCGAGACCGTAGCCAGCGCCGTCTCCACGATATCGAGGAGGTCCGCGAGGACGATTGGACTGGAATTGACGCAGGTCATGGGAGGCAGTCGCGGCTTGGCCTCGACCGAGGGTTTAGGATTTGGGGTCTTGGGTCTGAGTTGAAATGGTGGGCCCAGCTTCGCCCGGTGTAATCAGGCGAAGCTGAGCGGGATGGTTTCTTGTTATTTGGAACTTGTGAGTTGTTACTTTGGCCGAGGCCGGTTGGAGCTAGGCCGATGCCACCATGAAGTGGCGCCAGTCGGGGTGCTTGGGTTCGCGGATCGTTGCGGCAACGGGAAGCGTTGCCGGGGTTGTCGGACGGCGGAGCAGGCGCAGGCCGGCTTCGTGCGGGAGACGGTTGGCCTTGAGGGAGTTGATCTCCCGCTTGGCCCACACGAGATTCTCGAACGAATCGCGACCCCCGCGATCACGCGGAATGACGTGGTCGAGGTTGCCGCCGTTCTTGCCGACGTGTTCGCCCGTGTATTGGCAGACGCCACCATCGCGCGCGAAGATCGCCGTACGGCTGACGCGCGGGACGCGCATCGGCATACGATTGAACTGCGTGGAAATAATGACGGTCGGCACGCGGATGCGGAGTTTCGTCGTGGAAACGACGAAATCGAATTCCCGAATGGGCAGCTTGATCCACTCGTCCCAAGCGACTGGGTTCAGGTAGAGCGGCCGGTCAAAGTTCCAGGAGCTGTCTTCCAGCTTCGGGTAAGCGATGTCGAGGCCGAGGGCAGGCGGCAGCCCAGCCGAGCCGCCATTGAGCGCGATGAGCGCCTGCTTGACTGTGCGGTGGCCGATGACCTGCCAGGCGCTATTGAGCGACAGGACGATGGGCTTATCGAGAAGTTCGGTGTTCATGATGGGAAATGTTGAAAAATGAGATGGCTCACGCTGGGCCTGGCCCCGGCCAACGTTGGGGTGCGTTCTTTTTTGCAAAAAATGGATCTCCGCGCCGGGCTTGCGCCGGCCTATGCGGTTTACGGGACCGCTGCATCGCTGCCTATGCTTGCGGAGCATGAAATTGGAGGAGAGTTGAGGTCCCGCCCCTCAGCGACTTTGGGTCGCCGCACGCGTTAGCACCGCGGCCTCTGGCTTCCAGAGTTAACCCTCCAAGGATTTCTTGGATTGAATTTGTTTTATGGGAAAATGGTCCGCCCGCTTGGTATTGCACCAAGGTCGGCCGATTATCAGTCGGCTGCTCTGCTTTTGAGCTACAAGCGGAAAAAATGGCGGACGGAGCGCAACGCGCGGAGATGGCGCAGCCCCGAACGGCGTGAGGGGTGAGTCGGGCGGGTGCCCGTAACATGGGCGGCCCGACGAACAAAGTGGAGGAAGGAGAGGGATTCGAACCCACAGCCACTGACCAACCGCTCTTGGAAAACAGGCTCCCTGCCGAATCGTGGATACACGCCCGGTCCCGGTGCCGCTCAAACCCTGCAAGCAAGTCCTCACAACGACCAGCTCATGTGCAACGCACACCAGTCGCAGCAAGTGTCAGTTCCCTGTTACGGATACGCTTCATGTTTTAGCGTTGAGCGCCCCATCTGCTCAGTCCTTCCAGAATGGCGGTGGTTGATGGAGTTGCGCCATTGCGATTCGTCATCGCACCACGGTTTTCGAGACCGTTCGGGAATCTGCTCCCGGCAACCACCGTAGAATAAATGTCCCCGCGGCAGGATTTGCACCTGCGTTGATCCGCTTAGAAGGCGGAGGCCTGAGCTTCTCGGCCACGCGGAGATAATGGACCTCGCGGCGGGACTCTCACCCGCAATGCCGCGTCCGAAGCGCGGGGTGATATATCTTTCACTACGCGAGGAAAATGGTCCCTTCACGAGGACTTGCACCTCGATTTCGAGCTTCGCACGCTCGCGTCCTAGCTTTTGGACGATGAAGGGAAAAAAGGAGCCGAACGAAATTCGGCTCCGGCAGAAAACCAACTGGCGTCAGCCTTCCAGAGGAACGGCCTCGACCTCACGCACGAGCGCCTCGGGATCGCGGTCGAGCTTCTGCATGATCTCGAACACGCGGTCACTCCAACCGGCGAGGCAGAAGACGCGCTCCTGTGGGAACTGAAGCGTGCCGTTGCCCTTCAGGTCGAAGCTGAAGACGCGAGGCGCACTGTTGTAGCGCTTCTGGTAAGCCGCGAACGGCTTGACCGGAGCGCCACCGCCCACCCAGCCCTGCATGTCGGACAGGATCACAATGCGATCATAAGCGCGGTTCGCGCGCTCGAAGATTGCGTTGAAGTTCGTGCCACCCGAGGCGAACGAGATGCTGTTGGCCGCCGTCAGCGTGGTGTCGCGCCGGTTAAGCGTCAGGTAGCGCGCCTCGTCACTGAAGACCATGAGGTCGGCGCCACTGGCTTTGACCAGCACGGCCGCGAACAGCGAACCGATGGTTTGCGGGCGACCCGCCATCGAGCCCGACGAATCGAGCGCGATCAGCGTGCTGCCTTCAAACTTCGGCACGTTGGCGAGCGAGAGATCAATGGCTTGGTTAAGCGCATCCATCACGCGGTCAGCGCCCGGCAGGTTGCCCTGCTTGAGCACCTCGACGGCCGAGAGGAACTGGAACGGGAAGACGAGCGAGCGGCGGACCGCTTTCTCGTCCACGAGTTGCGCGCACAGTTCCGTCACGACTTCCGGTGCGTGCGTAAGAACGTTACGCACGTTGCGCAGAAGCGCGAGGTAACCGAGCTTGTTCTCGCGAACCAGTTCAGCCCAGGCTTTCGACTTGGCCGCAGCGGCTTGATCGGCCGACTCAGCGACACCGGCTTGCGTGAGTTTCGTCTCCCACGTTTGGGCAGGAGCGAGCTCGCCGCGCACCAGTTTCGAGAGTGCCGGCGTTGCGCGCGGACGAACCAGGTTCACCGCGTCCACCAGCTTGAAGAGGGCGTGATCGCTGCGATACTTCGCGAGTTGGTACTCATCGAAGCGAGCGAGCGCGACACCGAGACCCTTCTTGAGGGAGTTTGGCACCGGGCGACCGTAGATCGCCAGATAGT
>JANYDX010000418.1 GCA_025363395.1 Verrucomicrobiota bacterium | reverse complement strand
GACACACCTTGCTGTACCCGTTCTGTCTTCGGAAATTCCTGACCGAAGAACATAATTGCGTAGACCACGAGTGGGATAAGCATGGTCGCAAACTGCACCTTCCAGCCAAGATGCGATTGAGTCAAAGCGTAGGCGACCAGTCCGCCAATGACGAGACCGCCAGGAAACCAGGCATGGAAGTGATTAAGTTTGGTCGTACGGTCCGCCGGAAACAAAGTCGTGATCAGAGGATTGCAGGCCGCCTCAACCGAACCGTTAGCGATCCCGAAAAGCAATGTGCCCGTAAAAAGGCTCCAGTAGTTCCAGGCAAAAATCGTTAAAATGATTCCCGCCAGGTGACCCACAAACGCGAGCCCGAGGATTCGTTTCATGCCCACGGCATCACAAAGCGGGCCGCCGAAGACCATAGCCACCGTGAAGCCCCAAAACGCCGTGCTGTTAACCACACCTACTTGTTCGTACGATAATTTAAATTCAGTGGCCCATGAAGTAACTGCGGCAGTGCGCAGCGCAAAACTCATGGCCGTAACAATCAGGGCAATACAACTGGCAAAGAAGAGACGCTTGGGGTTCATAACAACGAGGTAGGATGTGGTTGGGATAACCCGGACCGGAGGCCCGGGAAATGAAACGATCGTCAATGCAGCAGGCCGATCCCCGCTTGTCGAAATAGAAAAGCGTGGGACGGCAAGATTTCCGCCCGGAAAGCGATCTCCATTCGGCCGGCAACAGAACTCATACCCTGAGCAGGAATTTATCCCCCGGAATTAGTGAGCAGCTCCTCAGCCCGCCGGCAGCCGGGAGCCTTCGACGACCTCGTGAATAAACCGCAGTTTTTCAATGGCGGCCGCTGAGAGCACGAACGGATACAGGTCCGACAAGCCCATGCCTCGATTCAGCGAATTGAGCGCGTAGGTCAGCGGAAACCACGTGTTCAAAATCAGGTCGAAACCGGCCTCTTCCTGGGCGGCCTTTTTCGGGTCGGCGGTCATGGAATCCGCCGAGGGATGACGCGGACGCAAGGTAAGCCCGAAACCCGCCGCAGTCTCGATCGTATCTACAATATGAAGATAATGCGCCCAAGTTTCCGCCCAATCCTCCCAAGGGTGCGCACTGGCATAGGCAGTCACACTTCGCTCGAGCCAGTCATTGGCCGGCCCTTTCTCATAATGCCGCTTCAATGCTTCTGCATAATCTGCTCGCTCGTCCCCAAACAGCGTGCGAAAACGCTCCAGCCGTGGCGAATCAGCGATCAGCCGGTCCCAATAATAGTGGGCGATTTCATGGCGAAAATGGCCCAGCAGGGTCCGCAACGGCTCGTGTAGGCTGACACGGCGCGCTTCCCGCACGTCATCGTCAGCCTCCGCGATATTGAGGGTGATGACACCCGACTCGTGACCGGTCAGAACCGGATCGGCGGCCCCGGTGTCGCCGAGAAATCGGAATCGAAGCGCAGGGCGCCCTTCCGTGGCCACCGCATCCAGTGGCAGGCGCAGCCTGAGCAAGGTATAGATCAGGCGGCGCTTCGCGCATTCCAACAGATACCATCGTTCCCGATTGCCTGCCATGGAAAGATTGGGGACCAGCTCATTGAGGCGGCAGGCCACACAAAATGGCTCGGGCGCATCCGCTGGCACCAGCCAGTTGCAAATTTCATGCTGGCGCCCGTTGGCACACCGGCGGTGGGATTGACCCTGCGCACCCGGCGATAGCGGAAGATAAGTATCGCCCGCACCCGGCTCGAGCGCGCTCAAGTCCAACAGCTCCGGCAGGAAACCCAGCACGTGGGCGCATTTTACGCAGGCACTGTTTTCAAAGAAAACGAGGCCGCCACAGGCGTCACAATGGAAAGGTTTCATGAGCGGGAATTGAGAAATGGCATCGCATGGGATCGCAAGAATAGTATGCCGCTGGGTGCGGTGGTTCCCGCACAAATGACTCACTGTATCATTGAAGCCGCTTCTGCCTTGTGAGCATACGCGATCCTGGCAGCTTTTCCGCTCCCGCGATCTCCTACCCCACTCTCCTCCCATGCCCGCAGACCTGTTGGAAAGTTACCGTCATTCAGGGAAATTCAATCCGGCCGGCGTGATCGCAGCCCCCGCCGCCGCCGCCGTGCTCGGCGTTCCGCTCGGCTTGGCTTACGCCTATCTGCTCCATTGGATTCCTTTCATCTACATCAATTTTTTCCTCACCCTCGGCTACGGTTTCGCCTTTGGCTGGGTTACGACACGAGTCTTGAAAGCCACTCAGGTGCGCAACGTTCCAGTGGCCGCCGGGTGCCGGAGTCTCAACGGGCCTGATCGCGCTCTATTGCGAGTGGAGCGGGCACATCCACGTGCTGTTTGATGACGCACCCTGGCTTCTCCGGCCTGATCAGATAATCCGAATCATCCCCGCGATCTATGAACACGGTTCATGGTCATTTCACGGGACCGCCATCAGGGGAATTCCGCTCGCCCGCGTCTGGGTGATCGAAGCCTTCATCATTGTTGGCGTGGCCGCGTCACAGCCCTTCACCTTCGTGCGGGAGACCCCCTTCTGCGAAAGGAGCCGGTGCTGGCTCGATGAAGAAAAGAAGATCAATACACTCGAAAACTTCACTGATGCGGCCCACTTCGCCGCCCTTAAGTCCGGCGACATCATGCCCATTGTCGCCGCCCGGCCAAAAACGGAAGGCGCCGCCGGATTCACGCGACTCATCCTCAAGCGTTCTCCCCGCTGCACCTTTTTCTGCACGCTGCGCCTGCAGGACGTCGCGGTCTCGCTGGACCCCAAAGGCAACGTGACCGAAAAAACCCGGGATCTCACCCGCGACCTGATCATCCCCGCATCCCTGTTTGAGTTGATCGGAAAATTCGAGGAGTTCACGCCGACTCCCGCCATTCCGCCACCGGCAGCAGCATGACCGAAATCCCGGCGTGCGTTGGAAGAGGGCTGAGAATAAACGGGCCGGATCAGGGGATCACCGCGCTGCCGCCGGAGCGACCACTTCGCGCCCGTTGACGACTACATTTCGCTGCACGAGGTTTTGCACCTGACCCAACTCCAAACGTTCCTCCTTCAGATCCACCCGGATATTTTCCATTGTAATATCGCGCAGCACATCACCGGGATTGCCCTGCAGCCGCCCGAAAGCGCGGTATTGACCAGTGATATTGCGCAGCGTGATGTTGTTCACCACCCGCGCCGGTGCCGGTAAACCCTGCAAGTCGAAGAATTGCGTCCAAGGCGCGACATTCAGGAGCCGGCCGCCGCCGGCGAGCTTGATGCCGTCCAGCAGGATATTTTCGTAATGCTGGGG
>JANYDX010000411.1 GCA_025363395.1 Verrucomicrobiota bacterium | reverse complement strand
ATAATTCTTTGGTGCGGATTCGCTCAAACCCTGACGGAGTTTCATTGATTTTGCCCATCACCACCTCTGCCCGAAGGGATTCACCCCACTCCGCTTTACCAGCATAGGGCGATATACGACTGCATTCAAGAGGGTCGCAGCCCTGAAAATGGTGCGTTGCGCAACGTTCCAATGAGAATGGTGAACCGGCGACCTAATCGTCGGTCTATCACCAAATGGTCGCGGGTATTTCGGTTCTCTTCCGCTCCACCGGTTTCATTGTTTTAACCGGCCTGTTTTTCACATACCTAATTGCCGCACTGATTCTCAAGTTCGCCGGCAGAAGAGCCGAAGACGGCTACGAGGATGACTCCGGCTTTCACTTTGGATCACCGGAAAGCCCAGTGAAAACCGGTTCGCGACCGGCGAGGCCGAGCCAGCTACCCGGTGAGCTCTCCTGCCCTCAAGGCGAGCTGCAAAAAATTGACGGGGGCGGCCGTCACTCCTGCCGCCACCGTACGACTTTAAAAAAATCAGCTGAAGTCAGTGGTGGAAAAGCCAAGCATTTGGTCTGCATTGACCGGCGAGGTCGCCACGATTGAGCAACTTCGGCAAGGAGAATTAAGAACGGCGAAAATCCGGGACGTACCGACGTGAATCCCGTTGATTCCCATTTGAAGGTTGCAACAAGCAGCGCTCATCCCGGACAGGATTGTCCTGCTTAACGTTATTCTGGAAGGAGGGCGGATCATTGCGATAAGTGGGCTCCCGCAGAGGCATCCCAGGTGAAGTCGCATAAGGTAACGGCGCATCAAAGAACCGATAAGTGATCTGCCCTACAGTCGAGGGGCGATCAGCGAGTGGCCCGCCGTCATAGCGGGAATAACCCCGGGCGCGAAATGCCCGCGCATTCGCCTCAGCCGTCCGGGCCTCGGCCTCGGCCACGCGAGCCTCGAGCTCCGCGATACGTTGCGCTTGTTCAGCCTGAAGTTGTGCTTTTGTCACCTGTTCCGCCAATCGTGCACGCGCGATACTCAGTTCCTCCGTGCTCGACACCTTGGAGTAACGGCGGGAAAAATCCTCCCAAAACGCGACCTGGTAGGCCACAGGCGAAGCTTGAAAAGCCGAATCAGTCAGTTTGCGGGCCTTGAGCGCTTCCCCTTCCACGATCAAACCGGCCTGGCGGATTTCCTGTTCTTCGCGAACTCTAATGGTCTCAGCCGACCGCCGAGCGTCAAACACGACCTGATCTTCCTGTGATCGCAACGCGGCGCGGATCACCACCCCTGAGCGGAGCTCAACTTCCCCACGGTCAAAATACAAAAGTTCGCGACCGCCCACTTCCAAATGGCCGCGGGGTATCCCCAAATTCGCACAAACCTCACTGCGGGTATCGCCGCGCTTTACGTCGGCGGCATTAAGGATGAGAGGCAGGGCGAAAAGCAACGCGAAGGAAATGGCTTTCATAGGGCTTAGATTGACCAAAGAAACTTTAATCCAAATCGCTGGGGAATCAACTGCCAAGCCCCGCAATTGAAACGGAAAATGAATTCTGCCAAAGAGTGCACCCGTCCCAAGCCGGACGATGATTCAGCCCGCATCATCACTTACCCGCGGTCTGACCTATAACACGACTGCCAAAGCAAACCGGTGTCACTGATCGAGCGAGGAAGGTATTCTACTGGCCGGCAGGACTACGCTTTCAGCAGACAGCATTGTTTGAACTTTTTCCCACTGCCGCAGGGACAAGGCTCGTTGCGGCCCACTTTTGGTGAGGTCGCCTTGTACGGTGCAGGTCCAAGCCGGGCCTCACGGTTGTAAAGCCACGTGCCGTCGACTCGGAGAAATTCCGCTTTCTCGTGTAAAACTTTTTCGACCTCTTCTTCCGTTCCGTAAGCTGAAAAATCGACAAATGCCTTGTAGGGATCGCTGCCGGTCTCATGGGCGTGCACGACCAGCTTTGTCCAGCGCATCCTCGGCTCACCGTCATCCGCGACATAAGGCTTGCCCGCCGTCGGGCGATAGGACTCGTGCAGGAACCGGAAGTCATGGATCACATGCGCGGTAAAGCGGGCGCGCATTAATTCCTCGGCATTCGTGGCGATCCGACGTCCGCTCAGGACCTGCTCACAGCAGTCCCCAAAGTTTTTGCCGCTGCCACAAGGGCAGGTCTGGGCGGGATCCGGTTGCTTCGATGCGGTGGGAGCAGTAGCCATCCCACAGACCTAGCGGAGCAGGTGCAGGAGAAGCGAGGGGAAATCTGCCGACGATCAATGAGGGCTTGGCAGCTCCGGCCGGGGGAGAATGATTTTTCTTCGAAACGCACCGGTAGCCCGGGATTTCACGGATTGGGCGGGATCATCCCCCATTATATCAATACGTGCCTGCTTCGGCATCGTACTGCCGGCCCCGGGCATAAAAAAAACCGCCCCGGGGGAAATCCCCCGAGGCGGCGTTGTTTTCTTAGTAGCAGCTCGTCCGGTTATCTCTGGCAGCCATGAGATAAATCATGGCAACCGCTAACCAGGCGACTGTGATGGCGATAGTCAGCATGACGTTTCGTCCTTTATTGCCACTTGAAGCGGCGGTAAGTGCCCTTTCCTACAAACAGTCCGGGCGATTTCAATTAACAGCAGGGAGGGACTCAGCCCCTTCCATCGCCGCCTACTATGCGTCGAAAACATCACATTGCAACTGCCAGATTCACAATTTCTAATTATTAATAATCAATAGTTAGTGAAAACCAATCGCGATCCATCGCCCATTCTGCGCGAAGGAACAGAACCTTCGCAAAGAGGCAGCAGATCATCGCGACGATCTGTCCCTTTTTTATAGCATGGAGTTACAAACCTTTGAGGGAGGGGCTCCGGCCGGGCTCGTAAGCCTTTCGGCGCCTAACAAACGACGCCTATAGAGTGGCTCTCGATTAAACTCTGCATAAATTCCCCCCCACGCATGAAAAAGCCCACGCGGGAGGAACGCAAACGACAGTGCACGGGGAAGCGGCGTTACCGCACGCAAGGTGATGCGCTTGATGCGGCACTGTTGGTGGGAGTCGAGCGGCAGCGCTCGGCTTACCGCTGCGAACTCTGCCAGCACTGGCATCTCACTTCTCGTTAACCAAACTGACGGCCCCTTAAACAGCTAACGCGCCATCAGACGAAGCAGCCATTTTGCAGGAGTAGCTGGCGGGCGGTTTTTTTGGCGTGGGCGGGATTGTGCGTCACTAGGACAAGAGCGGTTTTTTCCTCAGCACAGACTTCCAGCAGCAGGCTGATGACCTCATCGCCCGTCCGTTCGTCAAGATTGCCGGTTGGTTCGTCCGCCAAGATGAGCTTGGGACGGTTCATCAAGGCCCGGGCCACGGCGATTCGCTGGCGCTCCCCGCCGGACAAATGCGTGGGCAAATGATGTCCGCGCTCACCCAAACCCACCCGCTGAAGCAAGAGCGCGGCCCGGGAGCGCTCCGGCGCGCCGACCGAGCCGAGAATCCGCGCGCTCATGAGCACATTCGCGAGCGCATCGATTTCGGGGATCAGATAATACGACTGGAAAACCATGCCCAGAAACCGGCCCCGGCGCGCGGTGAGCTGGCCGAGACTGAGCCTGTGTGCCGCTTCATTATCCCAAAATAGCTCGCCTGCATCCGGGCGATCCAAGCCGGCCAGAATATTGAGCAGCGTACTTTTGCCCGATCCGGATTCACCGCGAAGGCTCACGCTTTCTCCAGCAGCAACGGAGAAATTGACGCCCTGCAACACCGCGAGAGTCCGGTCGCCGCTGAGATAATTTTTGCGCACACCGGCGGCTTTGATTACAGCGTCAAGCATGGGAATCCGGTTGCGGGCCAGTTAAGAAATAAAACCCTCCGTCACTCACTGCGCAACGCCTCCACGGGTTTAAGGCGGGCGGCGCGCCAAGCGGGGATGAGTCCGGCCAGCGTCGAGGCGATCACGGAAAAAACAACAATGAAGACCACATCGCGCGTCACGGTGTGCGACGGCAGTTCACTGAATTGATAGAACTTCTGAAAAGTCCCCTGCCCCACGCTCAGCCGGGCAATCAAGTGCACGATATTATCACGGTAATGCAGCAGGTAGAACCCCAGCGCCAACCCCAGACCCGTGCCGGCCGCGCCCAGCAACAGTCCCTGCGTGCAAAAACACAGCGCGACATCCCGCGCCCGGCCGCCCATGGCGCCCAACAGGCCGATCTCCCGCGTCTTGCGGACCACCGCCATCAACAGCGAGCTGGTGATGGAAAACGCCGCGACCAGGATAATAAAGGTCATCAGGAAAAAAATCATGTTCCGTTCGAACGCAACGATCGCCTGGAACTCCGCGTTCGTTTCGTACCACGTCAGGGCTTTGGTCCCCAGCGGCAGCGTTTGCTCCAACTTCAGCGCAACCTCCTCCATATTCGCGCCCGGCTTGAGGCGAACATTGTAACCGTGGACCCGCCGGTCGAGGCCGTAAAGATCCTGCATGAGACGCAGCGAGCAAAGAACCGTGGAACTGTCGAGCTGCTGATGCCCGATTTTAAAAATGCCGGCCACTCGGACCTCGCGCGGCAACAGCGCTTCATTCTTTTTTATCCGTTCCATCATCAACGGCGAATACACACTGATCTTGTCACCTGTATCCACCCCGAGGTTGGTGGCCAGGATTGTACTGAGGATGACCGAGTCGTCGTCCATGTCGTCCAGCGAGCCCGCGACCATGAAGCGCTGCAGCGGCAGAACCTTCTTCATGCGCTCAAAGGAAAAGCCCTGGATGCTCGGAAAAACCGGCTTGTTCGCATATTCCAGCATCACAACTCCGGAAGCAAAGGGAGCGAATGCCTCGATCTCGGGCGTGGCCGCCAGGACTTTTTCAATCTGCTCCGCCTTCCTGCCGTCAATCAGGGTGACCGCGGTGATCTGAATATCGCCCTGGGTGTCGACGATCATCCGCCCGATCTGATACCCGAAACCGCCCATGACACTGGTGACCATGAGCATGATCGTGACACCCAGCATGATTCCCGCCGTCGCAATGATCGTGAAAAACGAAATCCGCCCCGAAGGGAAAAGCTGCTTGAGGGCGAGGTAGACGGGCCAAGGCATGATAGAAATAACAAATTCCGAATAAAGGATACAGCAGGCGTTCCTAGATTTAATTCATCATTTGTTATCCGTCATTTTGCATCCGAAGGACGCAGCGATGGAAATAAAATCACATCACGAATGCTCTCGGCTCCCGTGAGCAAAATGCAAAGCCGGTCGATGCCGACGCCCATGCCACCGGCGGGGGGCATGCCGTGTTCGAGGGCGAGCAGGAAATCTGTATCCATTTTTTGCTGCTCCTCGCCCGCCTGTTTTTCGAACATCTCGCGCTGGACGAAGGGATCGTTCTGCTCGGAATATGCTGGCGCCACCTCCATGCCGCCGATGCAAAGCTCGAACACGTCGATGAGGCCGGAATCTTCCTGATTCAATTTGGCGAGGGGACAAAGTTCCCTCGGCAGATGCGTGACGAACGTCGGCTGGATCAGCGTGGGCTCGATTTTCTTGGAGAAAATCTCGTTGACGATTTCGAACGGCTGCCAGCCGGCGTGAATTTCGAGGCCGAGCTTTTGCGCAGCATCGGTCGCCTTCGCCGGGTAATCCGCCGCGCCCCGCAGTGCGCTGAGCTTGAATCCCGCCGCTTCGTCGATCAGGTCAAAATAGCGCACGGTGCGCCAGTCGCCCGCAAAGTTGATCATCTGGCCGCTGGCCGCGTGCTTGATCTCAAAAGTACCGATGACGTCGCGACAGAGGTCGGTGAAGATCGCCTTGATCAACTCCATCATGCCGTGGAAATCACTGTAAGCCTGGTAAACCTCGAGCATGGTAAACTCAGGGTTGTGCTTCCGGGAAACACCCTCATTGCGAAAAATGCGGCCGATCTCGAACACGCGGTCATAGCCGCCGACCAGCAGGCGCTTGAGCCGCAGCTCGAGTGCGATGCGCAGGTAGAAGTCGGCCCCGAGCGCATTGTGATGGGTGACGAAGGGCCGCGCCGCCGCCCCGCCGGCCACACCTTCCAAGACCGGAGTTTCCACTTCGAGAAATTTGCGGCCGGCGAGCGTTTGCCGGATGCTGGCGACGATCCGGCTGCGTAGCATCAGCCGGGCGCGCGAGTCGGGATTCACAATGAGATCGAGGTACCGCTGACGATAAACCTGCTCGGAATCCGTCAGGCCATGCCACTTTTCCGGTAACGGGCGCAACGCCTTTGAGACGAGCGTGTATTTCTCCATGCGGACCGTGACTTCGCCGGTTTTCGATTTGAAGAGCGTGCCCTCAGCTCCGATGATATCGCCGAGATCGATTTTCTTGAAAGCCGCGTAAGCCTCGTCGCCAATCACGTCCTTCTTCACGTACAGCTGGAGCTGGCCCTGCTGGTCGAGAATCTTGACGAACTGGCTCTTGCCCATGTCGCGGATGACCACGAGCCGGCCGGCGACTTTCACCGCGACGGTGTTGTCCTGACCGTCGACGTGGGCCTTCAGCGCTTCATCGGAAAAGTGCGTCTGCTGGGCGTTGGCGCGGAAGGGGTCGAACCCCCCGGCCCGCATATCCTGCAGCTTCTTCAGCCGCACGGCATACTGGTCGTGGGAAATATC
>JANYDX010000396.1 GCA_025363395.1 Verrucomicrobiota bacterium | reverse complement strand
CCCAAAGTTCTTGTCGTCGATGATGATGCGAATGAACGACAATTGTTGGCAGGCTTGTTGCAGATGGATGGCTGCCGGGTGGAAACCGCCAACGACGGCTTGGATGCCATCGCGTTTCTGAAGCAAGGGGCGGTTCCCGATGTCGTCCTGCTGGATATGCAAATGCCCGGATGCAACGGCTTGCAGGTCGTCGCCGAGCTGCCGGCGGACCAGCTGCCGGCCTTCATTTTTGTGACTGGCCATGATCGTTACGCCGTGGATGCCTTTGGCGTGCAGGCCATCGACTACGTGCTCAAGCCGTTCGATCAGGAACGTCTCCAACTGGCCGTGCAGCGTGCGATCGCGCATATTCAAGCGCGGCGGGCCGGGGATTTGGGTACGCAACTGGAGGCCATCCTCGCAAACCGCGTCGCTCGGGAAGCGGAGCGGCTGGCCTTCAAAACCGAGGGTCGCGTGGTGTTTCTCAAACCGCACGACATCATCTGGGTGGAAGCGGCGAACAACCATTCCATCCTGCATCTCGCGAATAAGGAGCAATTGTTGTTGCGGGAAACCCTGTCGTCGCTCGAGCAGCGTCTCGGGCCGCTTAAGTTTGCCCGGATCAACCGTTCCACCCTCGTGTGTCTCGATCAGATCAGCGAATTGCAGCCCGGCAATTACGGGGATTACACGGTGGTTTTGCAGAACGGCCTCCGCCTTCCGCTCAGTCGCAATCTGCGTGGTTCGATGGGAAAAGTGCTGATCAACGAACCGTAGCGAGTGGTCCGCAAAGTTCACCCCCGGTGAAGCGCGGTCCACCCTCAATTTTGGGCGATTGATCCCGGAACGATTTCAACCGCGGGAACATTTTCCATCCTGTCCGACCGATGTCCCACCCTTCCGCCGCAAGCCCGAGAAATTTCCCGAGTTCCTGGCTCCGGGCGTCCGTCCGCGTCCTGTTGGGCGGGATACTCGCATTCGCAGCGGGCTGGACGGGGCTGGTGGGATTGCGGGCGGCACCGCCAAAAAATCCGGAAATTTGCGCACCGGGGGCAGTGCTGACCGCTGAGCAGGCGGCGAAAATTGCGGCGGCCATGCTGAAGGAGCCCGAGAGCACGCGCCGGATGGCAGCGCTGCTGCAGCAAATCATCCATGATGCCGATCCCATGCGCAATCCGTACCGGTGTGCGGAGCAGGTGAAATTGAGCCGGGCGACTCTGGCCACGGCGACCGATCCCCAAAAAATCATCATGTTAAGAATCCAGCTTGCCCAGCAATTGCTCAATACGGGTCAGCCCGAGGAGGCGCTGGTGGAAAATGAGACAGTGGAGCGACTGATGAAACAGAACAATGTCCCGGTGGAGGATGTCCACATCCTGCCTGATTTGCTCTACGTCCGCGCGCTGTGCTACCTGCGGATGGGCGAGCAGGAAAATTGTCTGCTCAATCACAACGCCGATTCCTGCCTCTTTCCCATCACAGCCGGCGGCGTGCACCAGTGGCAGCGCGGGTCGCGCGGCGCGGTGGCGGTGCTCCTGCAATTACTGGCGAAATTTCCCGGCGACCTGCGGGCGCGCTGGCTGCTGAATATCGCGTCCATGACGCTGGGTGAATATCCGGCCAAGGTGCCCGCGCAATGGCTGATCGAGCCCCGGTGTTTTGCCTCGGAATACGATATCAAGCGATTTCCCGACGTCGCGGCCCAGGTGGGGCTCGATTTCGAAGCCCTGGCCGGCGGAGTAATCGCCGAGGATTTCGATAATGATGGCTTGATCGATTTGATGATCTCGGGGTGGGGCCTCAACGATCAGCTGCGTCTTTTCCACAACAACGGCGACGGCACCTTTGCCGAACGCACCGAGCAAGCCTGGCTTGTCGGCGAAGTCGGGGGCCTCAACCTGATACAATGTGATTATAACAACGATGGCTGGATGGACGTGCTGGTCTTGCGCGGCGCCTGGCTCCGGACCGAAGGCCATTATCCGCTTTCCCTGCTGCGCAACAATGGCGACGGCACCTTCACCGATGTGACGGAAGCAGCGGGACTGTTGCGGCTGCACCCCACCCAGGCGGGGGTCTGGCTCGACTACAATGGCGACGGCTGGCTCGATCTTTTTGTCGCCAACGAATCGACCGGGCGTGACACGAGTCCGTGTGAACTTTTCCGCAACAATGGTGACGGCACGTTCACCGAGTGCGCGGCGGAGAACGGCGTGGATTTCGTGGGCTTTTTCAAGGGGGTGGCGAGTGGGGATTATAACAATGACGGCCGGCCGGACCTCTTTCTTTCCTCACAGGACCGACCGAAGATGCTGGTCCGGAATGATGGCCCGGCCGGGACCGATAAATCGGCCCGCGCTCCCTGGCACTTCACAGATGTCGCCGATGACGCCGGGGTGACCGATCCCCCTTCAAGTTTCCCGTGCTGGTTCTGGGATTATAACAACGACGGCTTGCTGGATATCATGGTCACGGGTTACGCCGTGCAGGATGTCGGCGACATCGCGGCGGATTACCTGGGCCTGCCGCACGCCGGCCAGCGGGCAAAACTTTACCGCAACAATGGCGACGGCACCTTCACCGATGTATCGACCGCTGCCGGCGTGAACAAAGTGCTCCACGCCATGGGGGCTAATTTTGGCGATCTCGACAACGACGGGTGGCTCGACTTCTACGTGGGGACGGGCAACCCGGATTTCGGCATGCTGATCCCGAACCGGATGTTTCGCAACGACGGGGGCAAGCGCTTTCAGGAGGTGACCACATCGGGCGGGTTCGGCGAATTGCAGAAAGGCCATGCGATCGCCTTCGCCGATTTCAATAACGACGGAGAGCAGGACATTTTCTCGAAAGTGGGAGGCGCGGCCGACGCCGACACGGCGCACAGCCAGCTCTTCGCCAATCCCGGGCACGGCAACAACTGGCTCAAGTTGAAACTCGAGGGCGTGCAGACCAACCGCGCGGCCATTGGCGCTCGCATCAAGGTAGTCGTACAAACCGACGAGGGTGAGCGCTCCATCTATCGTACGGTCGGAAGCGGAGCCAGTTTCGGGGCTTCGCCCATGCGGCAGGAAATCGGGATCGGCCAGGCCCGCACCATCAAGCGCGTGGAAATTTTCTGGCCGGTCACCGGGATCACCCAAGTGGTGACCGGTCTGGACATCAATCACCTCTACCAAGTCCGGGAAGGTGTTGCCGCACCGGCCTCGGTTGCGCTGAAAAGCTTTCCCTGGCCGGCCGCCGCCATGGGCCAGGCCATCGTAGGGATAGCCCCGTAGAAATCTCATCCGCCTCCCGGCCGATTCCCGCCCCCTCCATTCATGTCACTCCAGACTCTCTTTCGCCCGACCGGTATGTGTCTGCTGCTATTGTCACTGACGGCGGGGCTGTCCGGTTTGGAGCCCGTCCCGGCGCGCAATCCGGCGGACCTTGCTCCCCCGCCCCGCACCTATCCCCTGAGCGCATTTGCGGCGATCGGCTCCTCGTTCGCCCAGAGCAGCCACTTGCCTGAACTTGGTTGGGACGAGGCAGAGATCCGGGCTTTTCTCGACGGAGTGGGCGCCGCATTGCACGGCAAGGGATATGCCTTCGACAATACGGCCCAGGAAGTGAGCGCCGAGATGGGCCGGCGGCTCCAAAAAAAAAGCGCAGCGGAGAAGCCCCCGGCCGGCGAGGCTTTCGCTCAACCGGAACGGCTCGCGCAATACATGAAGGAAATGCGGAAACGATTTCATCTGCAGGTGACCGACTCGGGTCTCGGCTATGCGATTCAGCCCGGCCGGCCCGGCATCCGTCCCCGCCCGGGTGACACCGTGGTAGTGAGTGCCATCGTCACCGCCGCTGACGGCACCACGAAGCTGCCGCAATTGTGCAACGACCACGTTCGCGTGCAACTGGCGGACCTGGTGCCTGGCGTAATGGAAGGGCTGCAAATGATGACCATCGACAGCCAGGCAATTTTTGTCCTGCCCCCGGCGCTGACTTTTGGCGATCACGAATGGCCGGAAGGGGTGGAGCGAGGCACGCCTTTGGTTTTCTTTTTTACGCTGCACGAGGTGACCGGGACGGGCGCGGCGCCCTGACTGAAAACCCGACAACCGCAGACTCGGCAGTTCGCTCACAATTGCACTGGCCGAATTCAAGGGACTCTTGGCGGGCAAGTTCTCAGCTCGCCCCCGCTTAGCGGCAGTTCGCCCCAGATATGTTTTCATGCCTAGGTAAAGCTGCCTATTTCCACCCGTCCGGTCGATGTAATCAACGACAGTCCGGTCAAAGAATTCCGCTACCCCCATGAAACCCCATCGTTTATTCCTCACGATCCTCACGATTTTTGCCCTGACCAGCGGGCTTGTCCAAGGAGCGGATAATTCCGTTCTCTATTGGAATTCGCAGGCGCTCAACGCCACCAGGCTGGCACGTAATCCCCCGCCGATGTCGTCGCTGATTCTTGCGACCTATCACGTCGCAATTTTCGATGCGGTAAACGGTATCACACATTCGCACCATAGCTGGCTGGTCAACGACCCGGCGCCTGCTGGTGCGGATATGGACGCGGCTGTCGCCAGTGCGGCTTACACGGTGATGTCGGCACTCTGGAGTCCGACCACCAATCCACACAATCTGCAGGTCGCTTATGAAAACGCGCTCGCAGCCATCTCTGACGGGCAGGCGAAAACCGACGGTATGGCTTGGGGCAAACATGTTGCGGAAGCCGTCCTGGCCAAGCGCTCAACGAGCGGGTTTGACAAACCCATCCCCGGAAAATATGCGAGCAACGAACCAGGCAAATGGCGCGAAACGGCTCCCAGTTTTCGTCCGGTCCTGTTGCCCTTCTGGGGCAAGGTCACCCCTTTCGTGATGAAGTCGCAAGACCAGTTCCGTGCTCCCCTTCCGAATACCGTTGATTCGAGCGCATACGCGGAAGAGATCGCCTACATCAACAAAGTCGGCGCACGGGATGGAGCTGATCGCACGGAATACCAGACCTTGAGCACGCCATTCTGGATGGACGACTTGGGCACCGCGACCCCTCCCGGCCACTGGAACGTCATCGCCGAGGACCTCGCACGTCGCAACCACCTCTCGGTTCCCGATGCAGCGCGATTGTTTGCCCTCCTCAACATTGCTGAAGCCGATGCCGCGATTTCCTGTTGGGAAACCAAATTCTTTTACAGCACATGGCGGCCGGAAACTGCCATCCGCGAAATGGACACCAAGGTGAATGCCAGTGCGAAACCGAATGCTGATTTCATCCCCAACCTGGCCTCGCCCCCATTTCCCGCCTACACCTCGGGCCACAGCACTTTCTCCGGCGCGGGTGCGCGGATGCTGGCCCTCTATTTTGGCACGGATGACATTGAGTTTAGCGTGACGTCGGACGGCCTGCCGGGTGCGGTCCGCTCCTTCAAAAAACTTTCCGATGCCCAGCGCGAGGCCGGCATGAGCCGCGTCTGGGGCGGCATTCACACGATGCAGGATAATATCGAAGGCCAGAAAGCCGGCGTCAAAATTGCCGATTGGACCTTCGAGAATTCCCTGACGGCGGTAAAATAGCGACGCGCGGTTGGACCGCATCTTCCCATGGGTTCAGACACCACAACTTCCGGCCTCGATTCGGCTTCCGTGACGACTTCTCTCTCATGGGTGCTGCGGATTGGTGTTGCGGGTTGCTTTATCGGCCACGGCGCTTTTGGCATCATTACGAAGGCGGGTTGGCTTCCGTATTTTGCGGTGGGCGGTGTGAGTGAGCCTCTGGCTTGGAAACTTATGCCGTGGGTGGGCTCGATGGATGTGATCATGGGTTTGCTCGCCTTGGCCTGGCCCTGCCGGGCCTTGTTTATCTGGGCGGCTTTGTGGGCCACCTGGACTGCGCTGCTGCGTCCGCTCTCCGGCGAACCCATAGCGGAATTTGTCGAGCGCGCCGGTAATTACGGCGTCCCCTTCGCCTTGCTCGCGGTCGTTGGCATTTCCGGGCCTTTGTTCGTCCGCCTGCCCTTTGGCTGGCCACCGTTGGAGGTGCCAAAGCGCAAGCTTCTCACCTGGGTCTTGCGCATCACCACCACTTTGCTGCTCGCCGGTCACGGTGCACTGGGTT
>JANYDX010000389.1 GCA_025363395.1 Verrucomicrobiota bacterium | reverse complement strand
GCTGATCACCGACGCCCGCTTTGCCACTGGGCGTAGTTGTCCAAAGCGATCTGGGCCATGGAACGCCGGGTGAGGATGGAACTGTCTTCCTGGCGCGGGGTGAGGAGCTTGGCCGGCTGCCCGGATTTTGCGATCAGCCAGACGTCCTTACCGTCGGCGCTGCGGATTTTGAACATATGCCATTCGCCCGTCAGCTTTTTGCCGGTGAAAAGGAGTTTCAAACTGCCCTCGGCGAGACTGCCGCTTAAAAGCCGATAGGTGCCAATATCCCACACCATTACCGTGCCTCCGCCATATTGTCCTTTGGGAATGGTCCCCTCAAATTTCAGGTAGCTGATGGGATGGTCTTCCACGGCAAAGGCTGATCGTTTCACCCCGAGTTCGGTAGGCAGGCCTTTCGGGACCGCCCATGATTTCAAGGTGCCGTCCATCTCCAGTCGGAGATCATAGTGCAGGTGGGACGCGGCATGCTTTTGGATGACAAAGCGACCGCTCGTGGAATTTTTTTTGGGGCTGAGTTTGGGCGTGGGTCGCGGTTCCGCGGTGAGTGAGAAATCGCGTTTGTCTTCATACTTTTGAAGCTGGGGTGGGGCGCTGATGGCTGCGGCTAGCTGGGTAAAGGCCTTGGGCAAAGTTTGCTTCAATTTAAGAACCGGGGCGAAAAGATCTCCGCTTTTATCGAGTCTTTTCAATGCGGCATCCGGCGTGAAAAAAAGCGTGCGCGGGCGCTTGCTCCGCAGCACGCGTTTCACTTCGAGCCATTCAACGGGCATGGAGATGTAGGGCGTGCGGTTTTTCCCGCGCATCGAATAAACGGCCACCGTGGTTTTTGAGGGCGAGTTCTGACTCCAGTCGATCAACACCCGGCCCCGGCGCTGAATTTTGGCCATCTGGCTCACGATTAAATCAGGATGCTTCCGCTGCAAAAGCTCAGCCGTGGCTTTGGCGAATGCGCCCGTCGCCTCATAGCTGATCTTCGTGTTGAGTGGGACATAAAGCTGGAGACCTTTTGAACCGGACACTTTCGGGAATGATTTCAATCCCAAGCCATCGAGAATTTCCTTCACCAGGAAAGCAACCCGGGCGCAGGTGATCAGGTCGGCGCCATCCCCCGGATCGAGATCGAACACGACATGCGTCGGCTGTTGGGGGTTGGAAATCCGGTGGAGGAAGGGATGAAACTCAATCGCAGCGATGTTTGCGCACCAGGCCAGAGAGGCGGCGTCGTTGATCACAATATAATTGGTCTGTCCCTCCGAGCGCTTTCGTGCCACCGCGTGGGTCTGGATCCAAGCCGGGGCAAAGCCCGGAGCGTTCTTTTCATAAAATTTCTCGCCTTCCACCCCATCGGGAAACCGAATCAGGGTGACCGGCCGGTCGCGCAAATGCGGCAGAATGAAGCGAGCGACCGCCACGTAGTAGGCAATCACGTCGCCTTTCGTGACCTTCTTTTCGGGAAAGAAAATTTTGGTCAAATTGCTGAACTTGACCTCGGGCAATTTGGCGCGAGGGGCCATCAGTGAAGAATCAGGCTTCCCGCTTAGGCCGCACGCCGCCGGGATTTCGGTTTACTCTTCTGGCCTTTCTTTTTTTGCCCGCTCGCCTCTGCGAGGCTTTGTTGCAGGACGGAGGCCAGATCGATGACGTTGGTGGCCTGTTTGGCCTCGTGACCGTTGGTGGGAAGTTCCTGGCCGCCGCTCTTTCGCTTCTTTTCTATCAACTTCAATAGCGCCGACCGATAATCGTCGGTGTAGCGTTCGGGATCCCAGTCCTCGGTCATCTGTTTCACAAGAGTTGCGGCCATGCACAATTCCCGGGGGCTGGATTTCTTGGAGTCCACAATCTGGATCGTTGACGGTGAGATTAATTCGTCAGCAAATCGCATCAATTCCAACACGAGCAGATTGCCATTGGCTTTGACTGCCGCCAAGTGCTGGCGCGTCCGGATGATGACCTTGGAAATGCCGGCTTTATTCGTGTCGGCCAGGACCTGGCGGAGGAGATTGTACGCGCTCGCACCGCCTTTCTGGGGCTCGAGATAATAGGGCCGGTGGAAATAGACGGGGTTGATCTGGGCCAGATCGACAAAATCAACGATGTCGATTGTGTCGGTGGCTTCGAGATCCACGCGTTTGAAATCCTCGTCCTTCAAAACTACAAATTTCCCCTTCTCGTATTCATACCCTTTGACGATTTCTCCCCACGGGACTTCCTTTCCGTCCACTTGTGCGACGCGCCGGTAATTAACGGGGCTCAGATCCCGTTTTCGCAGAAGTCGAAATTTGAGCTCTTCGGTGCGGCTAGCGTTTTGCAACGCGACAGGAATACTGACCAGACCGAAGCTTATGGATCCTTTCCAAATGGCGCGCATGGTAGAAGGGTGTGACCAAAAAAAATTCTGCGCCCGATGTAGGGATTACGCGACGGCGCTGAGGGTCTGCGGGACTTCGTAGGTTTTAACCACGAATCGGGAGAGTAAGTGCGGTCCGAAGGTTGTCGTAAAAGCCACGTCTGCAGCGTCGCGACCATGCGCGATCGGAAGATAACCGATCCGTCGTGCATTGTGCCGCACGTCGAACACATGCCAGGCGTTGCCCAGGTAAACTTCCATGCAGGCGCTGAAATCCATCGGGTTGGGATCAACTGGAACTCCGATGTCGCCGAGATAACCCGTAACATAGCGGGCCGGAATATTCAGGCAGCGGCAGAGTGTGATCGCCAGGTGGGTGTAATCACGGCAAACGCCGATTTGTTCCGCGCACGCCTGACTGGCAGTGCGGGTTGGGTTGGCGAGGGCGTAGTCGAAGCGCAACCGTCTATGCACCCAATCAGATATTGCCTGAACGCGATTCCAGCCCGGCGATATCCCGCCGAATAAGTCCCACGCCATCCTGCCCATTAAATCGACTTCACAATACCGGCTGGCCAGCAGATAGGTCAGGACTTCGGGTGGCAATTCTGTCACGGGATGTTCGTGTGCTGAGTAGAAGGCCGGCGATGGCCAACCAGCGTCCTCAACCACGACTTCTCCTGAAATCTCAAACAATCCTGCTGGGGCCATGAGACGTAAACCGCGGTTACCAAAAGCGTCAGTGAACTTTTCGTAAGGGACGCCCGGGCGAATACTAAATTTCTCAGGGGCGCGGATTCGAGCGCTAAGTTCCGCGCGCAATTGGAGCAACAACACCACGGGAGTCGAGGCATTGAACGTGTAGGCAAGATCGTAGCCGCAATGAATATGCATGTCGGGTGGAGCGTGCAGTGGTAGAGAAGACGCGAAAGTATCTTTAACCACCAGCCAGGCACGCCGGATTTGAATCAAAACTTTATCCGGGGGCCTGCTGATAGTTGCAGAAGGCGGGCTCAGAACCCCGTCAGTCGGAGGTCCTCAGGCCGCGAATTACGCGCGGCAATCTCAGCGCGAATTGCTGCATCTGCGATTAACTAAAATACCCACGATTGCGCCCAAACCCGCCGCCACGCCGATCGCGTAATAAGGATTGGCGCGAACAAGTTGATCGGCCTGTTTGCCGCGACGGATGGCTTCGGCGCGGAGGCGGTCGAGGGAATATTTTCCGGTATCGAGCGCGGCGCGGAGGCGCCCGCGCAACTCCTCATACTTTTCGCCGGCGGTGGTGCTGAGCGCCTCTTCGGCCTCATGGAGCAGGGCTTGAAGATCGTCGGCAGTGCGGGAGACAACTTGCGGTGTGGTATCTGACATGGGAGGAGATGAGTTGAGGTTATGGTTTTGATCTTTGCGCGTTTTTGAGGCCCGCGGAGATTTTGCTAAGGGAATTGTTTGAGGGTGGGACATGGTGGACGACGACGAGCGTTCGGCACCGCACCTTAATTGCCGCTGCGACGAAACATGGAACCAAGGCCGCCCACGATAATACCAACAATGCCGAGGACGATTAACCAAATGCTCTTATCGGTAGGCGTGCCGGTGATGGCTTCCTTGGCGCCGGAAACAAGAGAGTCATGGCTGTTGATGCCGAAGACCAGCAGGACAACACCGACAACGAGGAGAGCAATGGAGATGGAACGGTTCATAGTAGGTAGCGGGATGAGGGTTGAGTTTAGATGAAGAGAAAAGAAGATGGCATTACGCCAAGGGCTTGTTCCCGCGGATGACCCGAAGGAAAATCATGATGATGGCGAGAACGAGCAGGATGTGAATGAAACCGCCCATCGTGTAGGAAGACACGAGGCCGAGCAGCCAGAGAATAACGAGGACGATAGCGGTTGTTTCGAGCATGGCGGGAAAGTCGTGTGAAATGTTTTGCAGGGCGCGTGCCACGCGAATGCAGTATTCTTTAGGCGCTGGACTGTCGTGGGATAGGCAAGGAGCCATTTTCTGCCGGCGGGGAGCCTCTTGCAAAATACAGTCACGGTTGATTCGAGCGGTTGCATTATGCGGTGGCGCTCCACGAGTTTGTGCCACAGTCCTCCGCGAAGGCTGAATC
>JANYDX010000303.1 GCA_025363395.1 Verrucomicrobiota bacterium | reverse complement strand
GGCGGCACCACTCGGACTGCTCACCGATGAGCAACCAAAGGCGCCTTGGACACCCGGTGGCCCGCAGAGTAGAATTGCCAGCGAAACAAAGTCCGGTAAATGCGCCAGGAATCGATGAGTGGTCGAAAATGTGAAAGCCGGTTTCCATCCAGATAAACCGTGGGGATTGTCACCGAGCCAATGCGGCGACCCTGTTGCAAGGCCAACAATAGGACTTCCAATTCGGTTTCATAACGTCCCCCCTCGATCGTCTCGACGATTTCGCGCACAAAATCCCGATCAAAAGCCCGCAAGCCGGATTGGGTGTCTGTCGGGGCCGCAGGATGAAAGAGTTTCATCACCACCGCAGTCAAAGTGTTGCCCACGCGGCTGCGCAAAGGCATTTTCTCCCGCGCCAACCGTTCACCGATGACGAGCGAATAGTCTCCTCCCACCGTAGCCTGGGCCAAGCGGGGGATGTCTTCCGGCCGATGCTGGCCGTCACCGTCGAGCGTGACGAGAACATCAAAAGACAGGGTGTTGAGGGCTCGGCGAAAAGCTTCCAGAAGAGCGATGCCCTTGCCGCAGTTGTTGGACAGGCTGAGAACTTCCACCCTTCCATCGCATTCCTCCGCGACTTCGCGCAGGACGCGTTCCGTCTCATCCTTCGAACCATCGTTCACTGCGATGACATGGTCCGCAAAACCCGCCGCGGCACGAACGATCGGGCCGCAAATGCCGGCGAGATTAAAACAAGGAATAACGCAACAAATGCGCGGTTTAACCAAGCGGGCATTTCGCTCCTCTTCTGCCGAAGCGCGAGCGGACTCCAACGGAATCACGCGCCACCCGCTTCGATCAAAAAAACCTCCTCGCGTGACGACTTTGACGAAAAGGCTTTGCCGCGACGCATACAATTCCGACGGAAGGTGGAGTTCGTCGTAATCGCGGCCCCGGTCGATCCGGCCATGGCCCCGGATCTCACCAGAAACATATTCACACACGGCGGGCGCAGTGCCCGAAGAAAGACTCACCGATTGACGAAGGACGCCCTCCCCGGTTCCCGCGGCGATAAAAAGTGTGGCGGGGGAGCTCAGGTGCCTGAGCTTAAGGCACAGAAAGCTTTCCTTAATTTCGGCTGAAAAAACCGGATGAGAATCATCGACTGTTTGAGGCGAAGTCGGGACGAGGAAGGATTCTGCCCTTTTGGCGAAAGCCAAGAAGCGCCGTCGGCTCAATGCCATTTGCGTAGCGTGACTCAAAATGGCCTCCCGCTTGCGCGTTACCTGTCCGGGCGACAAATCGATCTGAAAATCCTCCCCGGGCACTTCCACGCCCCGGGCATGAACCAGATATTCGAGCACGGCGAAAGACGGGTAAGGAGAAAACAACCTCTGTCCCAACGTAAAATAAACCAGGACCGCGAGGGCGTTGTGGTCAGGATGGAGGTCACGCATTGACGGAATCACCAGCAACGTCGGTCGCCACTGGCGGATAACCGCCGAAAGCCTGGCGATCAGTTCCTGGTTCCCGGTCAGCAGAATCTCGGTCAGACCCTGATCGGGATAGTGCCAAAAAGAAACATTCTCCCGGGGAACTCCCAGGCAGGCAAGTGCCACCACGGCCTCACCTCCGCGTCGTTCTCCCCAACGGGCACGCGCGGCGGCATCGATCCACCAGCGGCGCTCGACGAAACGTTGCGGCCAAGGGTTGTTGTCTCCGTCGGTAATCACAATAACCCGGACATCCGCGCCCCGCGCAACCGCCTGCTGGATCAAACCGCCCGCACTCAAGGACTCGTCGTCCGGATGAACGGCCAACACCACAACTCTTTGCCATGACGTTGAAGGGAGCCGGTTCATTAATTAAGCCTATATAATGAACCGTGAAGCGATACAACGGTTCCAGCAAGGATGCGGATAGAGTCTTTTATTCGTTTTAGGTTCGAAGATTGTCACGCGGCAGTGTAGCCGATTTTCGGACGTGGGGCTAATCGATAAATCCAATGGTGGGCATCAGCTGCCTCAATGGATTCACCCGCCACTCGCCCCACCACGGCTGGAAGGGGCGCCTCGGCCCGAAAAGTGTCCCACCATCTCCCCGCCTTCTGCGCTTTACTGTCGGAGGAGCGTGCCGGAAACCCGTCTGTGAGCAGCGCACGCTCGCGTCAGTCGTACCCGATCAAACCAAGTCTCTCGTCGCGAACAGCGGCACTCTTTGGTCCACGGGATGCGGAGCGACTATCCGCCTGGTGCTCCAGATTTTTCGGGCAAAAAAATATCGTCCGGGAAACTGCACCGGGAGAAGAAAAAGGGATTCGCTTCCGATCCGACCGTACCAGCGCAGGGCGTGCAGGGTTTTTGCTCCGGGTGGGGTTATGGTAGCTGCGGTCGCGTTGCGTCCGTTTCCATGCCCTCTGCCGACCAACCCAGTCATCCCATGAGTGAAATCAATACCTTTGCGATAAAACTTCGTTGGCGCCGGCAGTGGGGCGCTTTTTTGGCCGGAGTAGCGGTGATCGGGCTGACAACCGGCGTGGCCCGCGCCGCAGAGGGGGACCGGGCGATCGCGGCAGTGTCCTCGCACGCCTGCGACGACTACGTGCGTTCCAAATTGCCGGACGGAACCTTTCAAGCGGAAACTTATGCGTTCGGCCCGGGCGGCCGGTGGGACGGCCGGGCCAGCGACGACACGATCGACAAGTTGAATTTCACCGCTATCGCCCGAGTCATCGCCGGCCCGCTGGCGGTCCAAAAATATCTGCCCGCCGGTGATCCCAAGACCACGAAGCTTCTGATTATGGTTTACTGGGGGACCACGATTGACGCAGGGGGAGCCTCGAGCTCGATCGGCTACAGCCGATTAAGTTCGGCCAGCGAACGGATGGGAAACGCGCGAGCGGTCGCCCTCGTTGCCGCGAACGCTTCGCATGGTACTGGCGGAAGTGAGGGCGGAAATGAAAACGACATTGGCGCCTTGAGGGAAAAAGAGGCGGCGGACGCGGCCTTCGATGCAGCGTTGGCCGTACCGTTGGCGGAGAACCGCGCCCGCGATTTGGTAACGAGGCAGAACGCGTCGATGCTCGGTTTTGATTCCGCGTGGCTGAATACCACCGGCCATGAGAGCCGCCGTCAGGATCTGATCGAAGAGCTTGAGGAGAGTCGGTATTTCGTGGTCCTGATGGCTTATGATTTCCAAACCCTGTGGAAGGAAAAGAAGCGGAAGCTGCTGTGGGAAACCCGCTACAGTATCCGGGCGGGCAGAAACGCGTTTGACCGGGAATTGCTCGGCATGACCCAGACCGCGTCGCGCTATTTTGGCCAGGAAAGCCACGGACTGGTGCGGAAACCGATGCCGGAGGGTCATATCCGGCTGGGAGAATTGAAATTTGGCGAAATTCAGGATCCGGATCCTTCGCCGTCACCATCGCCCTGAAAAGGCGGCGGACATTCACTCGGACGAGCAATTGGCAACGTCACGCCGGCGGTGGCTCCTTGCGAGTCACGCCTGACAGTGCTACTGGTCAGTGTCCGCCCACTGCCACCTTGAAAAATCCTCCCAATCCACCGCCCGTGCTGAGTCGAACCCCGGGACTTCGAAAATACGGCGGTGGGGAAAGAGGGGGCCCAACTCCGCTCCGGCGCTGGGGCGGTCTGCGGTGGTTGCGAATACTGCCTCAGAAAATGGGTGTCGTGCTCGTGATGGTGATGTTGAGCGGCTGCAGTCTGGGAATACGGAGCACGCCCACTCCGATTCCAACTCTGTTGCGGCCGGTGGCTCTGACAGGACGGTCCGAAACGCTAGTGGTGTGCCTGCCCGGACGCGGCGACTCGATGGCGGAGTACGAACGGGAAGGCATCGTGTCGATATTGAGGGAATCCAGCGTGAGAGCCGACGCAGTCATTGTCGACGCGCATCTCGCCTATTACTATAATCGCACCGTGGTCGACCGGCTGCGAACTGATGTGCTGCTGCCGGCGCGGCAGCAGGGTTACAGTCGCATTGTCCTGGTGGGCGTTTCGCTCGGAAGCCTCGGCGGACTGTTGTCCGAGCGCGACAATCCCGGGTTGATCGACGCCCTCGTGCTGCTGGGACCCTATCTCGGTGAGGACAACCGGTTGTTTGATCAGATCGTCTCTGCAGGTGGCCCAAGGGCCTGGGCCGCTGCACGCGATCCGCGGACGGGCAAGGTTGAGGAACAACTGTGGACTTTCCTTGGTACGAAAACCGCCGCGCTGCCAGTGACATGGTTGCTCAGCGGACGGGCGGACAAATACGGACGCGGCCAACGGCTTTTCGCGGGGCTGCTGCCCGCGACGAGAATAATCACGGTCGAAGGCGGGCATGACTGGCCGACTTGGCGCGGGTTGTGGCGCGACTTTTGTCTCCACTCCGAACTCTTCAACTCAGAGCGCGCCGGGGAATCTCCGGCCACGCCCGACGCCCCCTCAAACCGAGCTCCAGAGGTGGTCGAACAAGTCAGATAGCTTTGCGGGAGGACGAGGAGCGACGCCGATTTGGAGCGGGGGGCCTGACGAACAACGGTCGACGATGGGAAATCATCGGAGTTTTCTCGGTGAGATAACCACCACTTTCCCCGAGCAAAGCAGCCTTGTTACGCAATGCTCAGCGCTGGAGGTCACCCGGGTTCTCCGGCACGCCGGATTCATCGAGGAGTTGCACGGCGGTAGCAGGTCCGAGGTTTTTCCAATCTTTGAGCGCCCAGATGAGTTTTTTGTCCGGAGTAATTTCGATCAACTGGCATCCTTTGCCGTCGTCGCCGCGAGAGCAGAGGACCGTGTTGCCGTTCGCCAGACGCACGCAGGTTTGGGAACCGGGAAAAACAATTTCCGGAGGGAGATCGGCCAGTTTGAATTCCCACACCGTCTCGCCCTTCGGATTCACTTCCCTCGTGAGTCGGTCCTTCTCGTCGGTGATGAGCGTGTTCCCATTGAGCAGTCGGACCGCCGCCCAGGGAGAGGGAATCGTATACGACCAGATCTCATGAAAATCTTTGTCGTACTCGACCACCTTGCCCATCGTGAGAAACGGAACCAGGTAGGTACCTTGGGCGGTAACCCGGGTGCGGCGAAACTGTCCGTGAACAGTTTTTTGATCCGTCAGGCTTGGGCACGGGAGAACGTGATCGATCTCGATCTCCCCGGTTTTCGTATTGATGACCATGAGGTGGGGAGGAAGTCCGTTCCGGACCAGCATGACTTTGTCCAAGCCGATGGGCTGGATCGTGTGGATCTCGGTTCCCGCAGGGGCGTCCACATGCCAGACAACTTTTTTGGTCGGGGTGATCTCCTCCGCGTAACTCATGCGCGAGAATAAAATGTTTCCATTGCTCAGCATCCAGATGTCGTCGTATTCCCAGCCCTTCCCGGTGGAATACGTCCAGATCACCTTTCCTCCCTCGACCAAGAACATCCTGTTACAGCCCTCGCCAATATAAAGCATGGGATGCTGCTTGAGGCCCATGCCTGGCAGCTGCGCGTCGGCCGGCGTCGGTGCGTCGATCCACGTCGGCGGATCAATCTGAGTTTCCGAAGGCCCCCACGCCGGTACATTGGCCGCGGTGAATTGGGGCAAAACCGAAAGCATGGGAGTCCGTGCGTTGTCCGTTGGGCTGGCGCCGAAAATGGAATGGCTGGCCGGCGCGCCGGCCAGGACAAGGCAACAAAAGGAAAGTCGGGCTAGTTTCATAAAATCGCGGAAGTTCATAATTTCAGGGGACGGGCCTAGCGGATGGCGAAGCGGCACCAAGATCAAGCTCATCCCAAAACGTCGGTGAACAGTCTCCGACAAATAAAATCCCGATGGCACCATTATACCCCGAACTCAGCTTACACCACGGTCGGTTGCCTCGCACAGGAACAATCTTGGCTGGCAAAAAACGTCGGAGATTATTCGATGACCATTATTCTCATGAAATTTTCGTTCGCCGCTTCGGTTGGTTTTCTCTGCTTCATATCCGCCGGTCAATCCGCGCTCGCCACGCCCAGCCCGGCCGCCCGTGCCGCCGCGCTGGCCGAATTTACCAACACTTGCTCGCGCTGCCACAACGCAGACGGCAGCGGCTACGCCAGTCTCGGCATGCCCAATTTCACCGATCCGGCCTGGCAGGTCGCGCATCCCGACGCCGAGCGCGTCCTGACGATTCGCAACGGCGTCAATGGACGCATGCCGCCGTTCGGAACAATACTTTCCTCCGAAGAGATCGAGGCTCTCCTGATTTATGTCCGCGGGCTCGAAAGCAAAAAGCCCCAGGTGCAGGAACCGGCTCCCATTCCGATCGAGCCCAGGCTGACTCCTCCCGGCCATGGGGCGGACCCCGTCGTCCTCGGGCAGCTCGGGGTTTACACGCAGCACAACGACAACGCCCGCGTCGGCGCCAATCTCGGCGAAACCACCCTCACTCCCGCCAACGTCAACCCGCACCAGTTCGGCCTGCTCTTCCGCCAGGTGGTCGACGATCAGGTGTTCGCCCAGCCACTGTATGTGCCCAATCTCGCCATCGCGGGCGGGCGGCACAACATCGTCATCGTCGCCTCGGCCGCCAACACCGTGTATGCCTTCGACGCGGACCGTGAGGCCGCGCCTTACTGGAAGGTCAATCTCGGGGTCGCGGGTAGCGTGCAACAGCACCCTTTCTGGTGCCACGATATCCTCGGCAGCATGGGAATCATCGGCACGCCGGTGATCGATCCCGCCACGCAAACGCTCTATGTCGTCGCCCTCACTTACGAAGGCGGCGGCTACGTGCAACGGCTTCACGCCTTGAACATCGTCACCGGAGCAGAGCAGCTCAAGAGCCCGGTCGTGATCACCGCGGACGCCTTCGATCCCATTTTGCAAAACCAACGCCCGGCGCTGCTCCTTTCCCAAGGGAGCGTGTACGTCGGCTACAGTTCCCATTGCGATGTGGAGCCCTACCACGGTTTTCTTTTCCGCTTCGATGCGCAGACGCTTCAGCAAAAAGGCGTGCTGAACCTGAGCCCGGGCGCCGTGGGCAACAGCATCTGGCAATCGGGCCAGGGCCCCGCGGCGGATGAAACCGGCACGATCTACTTCGTCACCTCCAACGGGACGTGGGACGGCGATAAAAACCTCAGCGATAGTTTTCTCAAAGTATCTTCCGATTTACGCGTGCTGGATTGGTTTACCCCGACCAATTACCCGGAACTCGACAAGCGCGATGCCGATCTTAATTCCTCCGGCGCGATGCTCCTGCCCGGCGGCCACCGCGTGATGGGCGCAGGCAAACAAGGAGTCGTGTATCTGATCGACACCGACCATTTCGGCCATCTCGGCGACGAACACGCTGTCCAGCATTTCTCGGCGGCCAAGGGACAGGTCAATGTGGGCGCCGTTTATTGGAAGAGCGCGGAGCGGGGCGGCCTCGTTTATCTCTGGGGTCAGGATGATGCGCTGCACGTTTACACGTTCAAAGACGGCCGCTTCACTTCGGAGCCGCTGGCGGTCGGTGCGGCCACGAGCGCCTATCCCGGCGGAATTCTTTCTCTCTCCGCCAACGGTGAAACCAATGGGATTCTTTGGGCGAACGCGGCCCTCACTGAACATGGCAACAGCCATATCAACGGCCCCGGCGTCCTGCGCGCCTACGACGCCAACGACATCACGCACGAACTTTGGAACTCCAACCTTGAGGCAGATCGCGATACTCCGGGCCGTGTCTCCAAGAACGCTCCACCCACTGTGGTCAACGGCAAGGTGTACCTCGCTTCCTTTGGCACCATGCCAGTCGGCACAGGCGCCCTGTACGTTTACGGGCTTCTGCCCCCACCGGCAACGCGGTAACAAAATTTCCCTCGTACGCGACTGCCGATAACCCCCAAAGCCCGACCGCACAACCCCGAGGGTTGTGCGTGGGTGGGGCTGATCTACTTCGGAAAAATCAGCCGAGTTACTTTATAAGGATGTTGTTCTTAACCCCAGTCACTCCGGGAACTGCGGCGGCGACGCGACCGGCCTGCGCCTTTTCGGTGTCCGTGTTCACGAAACCGCTCAATTGAACAACGCCCTTGAAGGTTTCGACCTTAACATCGAGTGCCTTCACCACCGGGTCGCGGACGAATTCGGCTTTCACCTTCGTCGTGATGGTGCTGTCATCGACGTATTCCCCGGTGCTTTCACGGGTCGAGGTGCCGGCGCAGCCGGCGGTAAACGAGGCGAAGCCCAAGGTGGCGGAAACAAGGGAGACCAAGGCAAGGGATTTAGATGACATTTTCATGGTACGAATATGGTACTCCCGCAGTCCGAATGGTTCCGCAATTAACCCGGGCAAATCATGGAGCGGGATGATTGATGCGCCCATGGAGCGGTTGCTGCCGCGAAGCCCCAGGCACGCCAGACAGTTTATCCGCTCAAGAAACCCTAACTCCACCCAAGCCCCTCTTTTCCGACAGCAATCCCGCAGAGCGACTGAGGGGAGTCATCGGACCATCGCTGAACACCACCGTTTCCACGATCAGCGAACCGGGTGATTGATCGGTGGCCGGTGATTCACCTTTGGGCATAAAAATTTTACGGACCAGGGTGGTCTTAAGCAACCGGGTGGGCACGCCCGGCATCGTGCCGGATGAGTTCATCAGTTGAATCCCGCAAAAATCTTTGCCGACTTCGGTGAGTTGAAATTGAGGAACATGCTTGCCCCGTTCATCGCGCAAGGCGCGGTAGGCAAAATGAAAATGATCGCCCAACGAGAGTTGGGACAGCGGGGAAATATCAGGCGTTTCCATGGAAAAATAGATTCATCGGGCTTCTTATAGTATATAGTATATCGGCGCGAACGCCGGCGGACTAAGTTGAGATAAGATAGAGTGAAAGGTTTGTTTCTGGTTCCGGTTTTCTTCGGCTCTGGGAAAAATGGGCGCCGGCACAATCAATACTTCCTCCACCGCAATGCCTTGGCGCGGGCATGATTGCGGTTGCCTTAACCGTGGCGACTCGACCCTGTGGTTCGATGACACTTTCCAAGCGCTGGACCGGATCTGGTTTCTTCTGGTTTGCCGTTTTATGCCTTCCGGTCGGGGCCGCAGAGCCCGGCATGATCGTGCCTCCGCTCGCCCACGCGGTGCTATCTCCCGTCTTGAAGGCGGCCGCCCAGCGCGATCACATCAGCCTTTCGGCGCAGGAAGTCCAAAGCATTGCCCCCGCGCCTGGGGATTCGATCGTCTTTTGGATCGGGACCACGCATGACAAGAAAACCGAGCAATGGCTGCTGCAGTTGAAGCGCGGCACCGCTACTCCGGAAGAACAGAGGACCCACCGCGGCCACGACGTGAAGAAATATTTGTCGTGGGGACCCGTGGTGGTCTTTCAATCCGAGGTCGATGCCCTCGATTTGTGGATGGCCGGTCCGGTGAACACCGCCGGTGATTCGAAGGAGAACAGCGAAACTTCCCCGCCACCCAAGATCCGCCGCACCCGTGTGTTTGTCCCAAAGGATTATTTGCGCCTTGGATTGGATGACTCGGTGCGTGCCAGTCAATTTATGGACCGGCGGATTCAGGCGATTCTAAAAGAGGACCCCCAGTTCAATGCCGGACACATCTATTCACTGGAAACGCCGATCAAGCCCGAGAACGTGGCGTATGCCAAACCCGTTGCAGCGCGCATTGGCTTCACGCCCGCGATGGAGCAGGCTTGGACGGGTGGCTACGTGGCGCTCGGCGCCTTTTATAATTTGGCGAACGACGTGCCGGATTTGCGCGAAATCGCGGACATTGCGATGGAGCGGCCCGCCCCGTGGAAATTGGTCAAGCTGGCTTTCGGGGGACACTTCAAGACGTTCTTCGGCGGACCGAATACCCGGTTGATTGACCCTGTAAAAGCCGGGTTGCTTCCCGTCCCGCTCGAAACCTTTGAAGTGCCCATCTCGTTCACCCTGGAGAATGATTTGATCGTGACCGGAGTGATGGTCGTGACGGCGCCCGCGTCGCCACTGGACGTGAGCGCCGGTATTCTCGCGATGGTCGCCATCCACCCGAATGATAAAACCCGAGTGGTCCATTTGGTCGCGATCAGCGCCAGTCCCGGGAAGGTGAAAGCAAACCAAAAGCCTTGAGCAGGCAGGCCCGCCCAACCCGCGGCCCCGCTACCGCCGGCACGTTTTAGTCTCCCGTTTAATCACACGGGTTTCGCACCGTTCTTACATTTGCTGGCATACCTCCTCCACTGGGCGCGAAATTCAACCCGGCGAATGCGCTGTAATTTAGTGTATTCCAAAATCATTCCCTCCAAGCAGCGGTCGCCACTTCTAAAGAAAGTATAAAACCGCCGTTTCCCCCGGAACTCCGTCAATTCGTTTGGCCAAATGGAAAAAAGCCCCCAATTTATCCGATAATGTTGATGGCTATGCAAAACCCGACCAAAAATGCTCCCGAACTGGAGGAGGAAAAGACCTCGTTGCTCCTCTGGAAAGAGTCGGTCGGAAAAGTTTTCAAGCTGACCAGCAAATCGTATGGAATTCGCACGGTCGTCTACACGCTGATCAAGGCCGTAAAGGAAACGGAAAATCCCGCGGAGTTCTATATTGAGGTTTGCTGCGCTGAAATTACCGCCCGAGTGCTTGACGGCAAACGAGCTCACAGTAGCGCGTGCACCCAGGGAATCATTCATCAGGACGACCAGAGCATCCTGACGCCCAGGAGCTTTGGCGAAGAGTGCCGTCTGCAGGAATATGAAAAGATCGCCGCGGCGATTCTAACCCACGCGACCTCGAGCCTGGACTTGGTGACGCAACGCGATTCCGAGGAAAAAACCGAGATCGAAGTGCCAATTGATTTTCCCCATCTCAAGCTCACTGACATGGAGGCGAGCCTGCTGCGTCATTCTCCCTTTCTGCTGCGGGATGTTTATCTGCTTTCGCCCAACTCCCGCCGAGCCGGTCTCGAATCCATCAATCACGATCTCCACCGGGCGGCGCGCAACACGCGGCTGACCGATACGTGCGATCCCATCTATGTGGCGCAAAAAAATGCCGCCGTGACTTCGTTGCGCGCCAAACTCACTGCGGTGGCAGCGGAAGCCACCGGCCCGAAGAACAGCGCCGCTCCCGGCAAGGCACCCGGTCCCACCCTCGTTTTGCAGCGACGCGACAAGCCCGCTCCGGCGGAGCAGAAAGTGACATCGGTTGCGAATGGAGTGGAGCAGCTCCCGCAAGTCGACAACCGGCCTCGCGTCGCCGCTGAGATTTCGCCCAAGGCACCGCTGCCAGCAACCCAGACGAAGGACCCGATTCAGATGCCAAATGCCAACGGCCACACAGTTGGAAAACAGGGCGCGAAATCAGGCGCACCTGCCGACCGGCGTTCAGAACTCACCGCCTTGGAGAAGAGGAATAACATTTCCCTCGCGCTGCACGCGAAGGCGTCCGAGGCCTATCTGTCATGGGAAAGACAAAACCCCAGCAAGGAAGGTCCGGTCTTTCGTATCGGCAAGGAAAGCGGTTTGTTGGAATTCGTGCATTGGGCTCATGTCTCGGGACGTTCGGTTTCATTCAAGGAGGCGGCGGGAAAAAATATCCGCGCTTATTTCGGAGGCCCCGAGTCCAGCTACACCGGGCCGGACTACGAAGGCATCTATCCCCTGCTTCAGCTCGAATCCGAGGCACAGGACAGTGCAGCACTGAGCGCGTAGGTGCTGCGCCGAAGGCAGAGCTCGTCTCCGCGCGACCCACCCGATCACGGCGCACCGGAAATTCCAAGGAGACTTCCCGGCATGACGCCACGATCCTTTGCTGAAGGAGCACCCATCTTCAGTTAGGTGGTGAAGCACATCCGGCAGGGATCCAGTTATACTCTCAATGGGTGCAATATCCCAAAGCTTGCCTCGGTGTGGTTTCGTTGTGGGCGGGGTGCCCTCACCCCGCGAGGCATGCGCTGCGAAACCTGAAATCATTGGGGTGAGCGCAACCCGCCTGCAAAATTCGCCCGTTGGATTTGTTGCAAATGCCTCGGGATTTTCACTGAAGACAAGACGCGCGAGCGGTGCCGAACCAAAGCCGAATAAATTAATTAGGGTTACACCCCATATGCCTCAACCACCACACCACCTACCATCCGTCTGGGCGTCGCCTGCTGCCTCTTTTCCACTGCTGCCTAAAAATTCTTCAGAAAAATCCCCTCCGAGAGACCCATGCTGCACAACATTACAGAATTCTATGGCTACAAGCTCGCTGCGTTGGGGGGAGAAATCGGCCAGGTAAAGGACTTCCTCTTTGACGACGAAAATTGGGTGATCCGTTATCTGGTGGTGGACATTGGCCCCTCGTGGAATGACCGGCTGGTTCTTCTGGCTCCCCATGCCTTGAGCAAATTGGACTACTTCGAAAAAACCCTGCTGGTGAAGCTGCACAAAATCCAGATTGATCGCAGTCCGTCCCTTGAAGTCGGGGTGCCTCTTTCGCGCGAATTTGAGATCGATTTCTACAATTATTACGGATTGCCCCCGTACTGGAAGGGCCAGGGGATGTGGGGCGCTGACGATTATCCCGGAGGATTATTCACCCGGCCCAGTCCGCCTCCAATCCAGAGTGGGACCCGAGACATGCATCGCGGCCCGCAGCATTTGAAAAGGGCGCGCGGAATCACCGAGTATGATGTGCAAGGAAACGATGGAACGATGGGGCACGTCACGGGCTTTTTGGTCGATGCGAAAAGTTGGACTATCCGGGACATGACCGTGGAGACGGGACATTGGCATGACGGGAAAGAAATCCTCATTGCCCCCGGCAATGTCGAACGAATTGGTTGCGGTGAAGGCAAGGTCTTTGTGAACCTGGCCAAGTCGGACATCGAGGCCACTGAACCGGGCCGAGGAATGGAACAGATGCAACCGCACGAAGCGCGATATTTCACGGCGTGAGTTTCGTTATCCGCATTGACGCAACGATCCTGACCAACCTTCAGACTAAGCGGCCTTAAGCACACGGGCCCAGCGGGCGGCCGTTTGCGCGAGATCGGCCACACGCTGCGTCACGTCAGGATCGTTAATCCGGCCGTCCGCAAATACCTCGCTCGTCGCATAAACAAAGCGCGGCACAATGACGGTGCGGAAGTCCAACATCAGGCTGTTCGCGAGTGACATGATGGACATGTAACTGCCCATGCCCCCCGCGGCGCAGAGGAAACCCACGATTTTGTTCTCCCAAACCCGCCCAGTAAGCTCGACGAGATTCTTCACGGCGGCGGTGCTGTCGTAATTGTAGATCGGCGTGGCAATCAGGACGGCGTCCGCGACGCGGATCTGTTCCGCCACGCGTGCCACGTTCGGGTGACCATAAGCGGCGCCGCCATCGCACAGGGGCAACGGATAATCCCGGAGATCGAGCAGGGCAACGGCGTGACCATCCTGCTCAAGCACACGACGCGCTTCCTGCGCGAGGATACGGCTGTTGCTGTCGGAATTCAGACTGGAAGCAAGGAGGAGAATCATGGCAATGGTCGTTTAGTTGAGCAGAGAGGTTGGAACGGTTTCCTGCGGGCGCGCTTTAGCCGCGCCCAGCCGCTGCCGCACGGTGGCCGCGCGACTCTCAAATGTGCCCAAAGGCACCACCCGTGTTTGGGCCCGGGCCCACAGCGGCAGGCCCGCCATCATGTCCTCCAGCTCCTGGGGTGAATTCGCACGGGCGATGAAAGTGAAGCCCACGGCGGCCAGGGCCGTCCCACCGGCGACGATGCGTCCGGCGTCCTTCATTTTCTGGCAGGCCTCCAGCGTGGGCAGCACAAAACGCTCGGAAAAGGTGATGACTTCCTGCGGAGAAAGCAGGGAGGTAAAGGGAGCGAAGGTCATTTCGACGAGATAATGATGGTCGGTCATACGGAGGTGTGGTGTTGGCTTGATTCGGGTTGGGAACGCGCTGAATGTACCACCTCAAGTTAACTTTAGGTCAAGAGGGGGCAGCATGAAAAAAATCAACGCAGGGGAATTAAATGGGGAGCTCGGTGTCGGGGAGGTGGCGGAACGCAGCGGAGTGGCGGTCTCCGCAATTCATTTCTACGAGGCGAAAGGGCTGCTCACGAGCTGGCGCAACGCTGGCAATCAGCGCCGCTATCCGCGCGAGGCGTTGCGGCGCGTCTCAATTATCAAGGTCGCGCAACGGCTCGGCCTTCCGCTCGGCTCGATCAAGGCCGCGCTCGATTCACTGCCCAAAGGCCGCACCCCAACCGACCAGGACTGGCGGAAATTGTCCATCCGCTGGCAGAGCGAGCTCGACGAGCGGATCACGAAGCTGACGCGCCTGCGCGAGCAACTGACCGGTTGCATCGGTTGCGGCTGTCTGTCGATGAAGCAATGCCCGCTGCGGAATCCAGGGGATGAACTCGCCGAGCAGGGACCCGGCCCCCGTTTGTTGGATCCGAGTTAAAAGCGACTGTAGGCGGAGGAGCTCTCACCCCGCGG
>JANYDX010000218.1 GCA_025363395.1 Verrucomicrobiota bacterium | reverse complement strand
GATCGCCGCGATTGCCGCTACAGGGGATGCTGGTGATATTAATTGCTGGAGCGGAACCCCGTACTATTTTGGCCAGGCGGTGCAGAGCAGTGGTGGGCAGGCGCAGCCGTGGCGCCTGGATATCCAGGGATTTCGCGCTTCACGGCGGTGGTGGAATTTGACGCAGGTCCTGCAAGGTCGGGGAGCGGGCGGATATCAGTATAGCACCTCGTTTCTGGATCTGGCCGAAGCGACGATTCCGGCGGAGTTGTGGCGCGGACGGGTGCTTACGTTCAACCAGCACTTTCCGCGGGCCCGCAGTGTCATGGCCCGGGGTGGGCGGTTGGTGCAGTACATTGATGCAACCTTTGCGAGTTTTTGCGCGCCCGGCGGTTTCGCGGAGCGATTGCCCCGGTCGGTGCGTGAGGACGCCGGTGCGCTCGAACGTGAAAATTATTCGTCCAGTGAGCGCATAGTGACGATGGCCCGCTGGGCGGCGGATTCGGTGAAGCGTGACTGCGGGATTGCCGCGGGGAAAGTGGCAACGATTTTACCCGGAGCCAATCTGACTTTGCCCGAGGGCTTTTCATTTCCGCCGCCGGAGGGTGGTCCGATTCGCTCCCGGCCGTTGCGCTTGGGCTTTGTCGGCAAGGATTGGAAACGCAAGGGTCTGCCCTTTCTTCTCCAAGTCCGCGCCGAACTTGAGCGGATGGGTCTGCCCGCCGTCGTGCGGTGCGCGGGAAATTGTCCGGCCGAACTTTCCTCACAACCAGGACTCGAGCATGTGGGATTTATCGACAAAGCACGGGAGCCGGCGCGGTTTTTGGAATTTCTGACGAGCTGTGATGTGGGCTGTCTTTTTTCCTCCCATGAACCATTGGGGATCTCGACTTTGGAATTTTTGCGGGCGGGCGTCCCGGTCACCGGGTTTATGATTGAGGGGATCGCCGATGCCGTGCCGCCGGACGCGGGCTTTCGCTTCGCGCCGACGGCGGGCGCGGAGGAAGTGGCGCTGGCGTTGCATGACGCCTTTCAAAGTGTCGAGGCGGTGAATCGTTTGCGCAGCAACGCGCGCGCGTGGTCGCCGCTCGTGACGTGGGAGCGCTGCGTCAGTGAATGGCGGGAATTACTCGCCACTGGTACGATCAATCACCCGGTGCAGCCCTGGCGCGGTCTGGATCACGTGGCTGCGGCAGCGTGGGATAAATTAGCCGGATCTGCGCGCGTCGTGGGGGTCGGGAGATGAACGGGAACATGAGCGCACAATCCATCGTGAGTTTTTCTGATCGCGGTGAGCGGTCTCCCGCTGTGGCGCAATGGTGCTGCGTGCAAGCGGGGCACCGCGAGCGTTATGGCATTCCCCGCGCTCTGCAGCGCGTGGGCGCCTTGGGAAGCTTGATCACCGATCTTTGGGTGCCGCCGGATTCGCTGGGATCACGACTGGCGGTCGGGCGTTTGGGCCGCCGGGTGGCCGACCGTTTTCACTCTGACCTGCCGGAGAATAAAGTGCTTTCGTCTCCCTGGCGTTCGCTCGGGTGGGAGGCGGCGGCGAGTCTGCGAGGCTTGCACGGCAGTCGGCGGGTCATTGCGCGCAATGCCTGGTGGTCACAAGTTGCCACCCAGGGACTGCATCGAAACACCACCCCGCAAATCCGGAGCGTCTTCAGTTATTGCTACGAGGCGCGCGAAATTTTTACGGCCGCACGTGCACTTGGATTGACGACGGTGCTCGGGCAGATCGACCCCGGCCCGGGCGAGGATGCCAAGGTGGCGGGAATTGTCCGGCAATGGCCGGAATATGAAACGACGTTCCAACCGGGTACGGACGACTACTACGAAAGTTGGCGCGAGGAGTGCCGACTCGCCAGTCACATTGTGGTCAATTCGGAATGGTCGCGGGTGGCTTTGGTGCAGGCCGGGATTCAGGAAAATAAAATTACGGTGTGTCCTCTCGTTTACACCGCACCGCCGGAGACGGCCGGCTGGATTAAAAAATATCCACCGGCATTTTCGCCGGCCCGTCCACTGCGGGTGCTGTTCCTCGGCCAGTGTATTTTGCGCAAAGGCATTGCGGAGACAATCGAGGCGGCCCGGGGGTTGGCGGATCGCCCCGTGGAGTTCACTTTTGTCGGCAACACGGACATCGTCAGGTTTGAAAATCATTTTGGCCGCGGCCGCATCCGCTATTTTCCCCGGGTATCGCGCGCCGAGTGCCAGGCCTTTTATCGCGAGGCCGATGTGTTTCTTTTTCCCACGCACTCCGACGGCTTTGGGCTCACCCAACTGGAAGCGCAGGCGTGGAAACTTCCGATCATCGCCTCGCGCTTTTGCGCCGGGGTGATTGCGCCGGGTCGGACGGGTTGGAATCTTCCGGAGGTGACGAGCCGCTCCATTGTCGAGGCAATCGAGGAGATTTTGGCGACTCCGGCCGCGTTGGCCGCAAGCTCCGCGGCGATCGCTCCTTGGGTATTTGGTTTGGAGCAGCTCGGCGACCGGCTGGTGCGGCTGGGGCATGCGCCGATTTTGAAATGATGAAAGTGCTCCATGTGCTGCACACTGCTCGCGCCGAAGGCACGGTGAAGCTGACGCTCGATTGGCTCGCCGAACCCGGTTTGGTTCAGGAAGTCCTGGTGTTGAATCCGCATCCACCGGAGATGACAGCTGAACTTAAGCGCCGGGCATCATGGTTCATCCAGGACGATGGTTTCCCCAAAACCCGGGCGAAGTTCCCGTGGATCGTAGCGAAGGTCTGGCGGGTCTGCCGTGAGCGTCGGCCGGATTTGGTGATCTGCTGGATGAATGGTTTTTCGCCCTGGGTCTTGAGCGGAGCCTGGCTCGCACGAGTGCCGAAACTGATCACGCACGCAGGCAATCCACCGGCGTGGAATCTGGGAGGGAAAGTTTATACCTCCTTGTGCACCTTCGCGACGTGGATGAGCGGGGGCCGGATGGTTTGTTGCTCAAACTATGTCGCGGCGGAGTTCACCCGGTCACCCGCTGCTTTCGGTTCGGTCCTGCGCGTGGTGTACAATTGCGCTCCAGTCGCGCTGATCCGTGAGGGTGCGGCAACGGGGCGGGCTTCGCGGAATGATCACCGGCCGCGATTGATCATGGTCGCGACGCTGGAGCCCCACAAGGACCACGCGACTTTGCTGGCGGCGATGCCGGCGGTGGTCCGCTCGGTGCCAAGCGTGCAACTCTGGCTCGTTGGTGAGGGTTCCTTGCGTGAACCATTGCAGCGGTTGAGCGCCTCTCTGGGTTTGGCCAAGGCGGTGACATTTCTTGGTTCCCGGCGCGATGTGCCGGCTTTGTTGGGACAGAGCGATGCGTTCGTTTTCTCCACGACGAGGGAAGAAGGATTGGGCACCGTGCTGATTGAAGCGTTGGCGGCGGGCTTGCCGGTCATTGCCAGTGACGTGCCGGCATGCCGGGAGGTGCTGGAGGATGGCCAGTGGGGGACATTGGTCCCGCCGAATGATGCCGAAGCGCTGGCCGCAGTGATCGTCGCCCAGCTCCGTTCGCCGATGCCGGAAGCGAGCGGCAAGCGGAGGGAGTATCTGCAACGGTTTAGTCCCGCCGGCATGATCGCGGGTTATCTGGCGGCGGCATCCTAATGGCGTGAACACTCCCTTTCATACTTTATACATCGTCGGTTCAGTAATCGCTGCGTTGATTGCAGGCGTGGGGATCGCGATGGATTTTCCCGTGCTTTACGGGCTTGTGCCTGGAATCATCGGCGCGATTTTGGCGGGCACGGCTGCGGTGCGTTTTCTGCGGGACAAGACTGATCTCGCCGGTTTCATTTCGACGGCCTGCGGATTTGTTTATTATCAGGCCTTTCAAGGCAACCCTGTGATGTTGCCGGAATTTACCGGTTCATTGTTCGGCGTGCCCCAACAGGATCAGATCGTGGGAATTGTGCTGGCCAATCTCACGACGGCGTTGCTTTTGCTTTCCTTTCACGCGGTCACAAAATTGTGCAGTGGTTTGGTGGGGCAACTAGTGCCCAGCCCGATCCGGGTCTCACGCGAGAGATGCGACCGGATCATTTTCATTTCCTTCTGGCTTTTGTTTTCCGCCGTAGCGCTGCCCAATGTTCTGTTCGGCCGGGTCGTGGTGGGCGCCATCAACAACATCCTTTATCAACGGATGACTTGGGGTGATACTGAGACCTACAGCGGATTTGAAGTGTGGGGTGGGGCATTGGGCAGCAGTGCCGCGAATTTAGGCCTCTGGGCGACCAGTCTTTTCATCGTCTGGATGTATTTGCTTGGCTCCGGGCACCGCGTGCTCATGTGGGTGCTCAGCCCTCTGATCCTGCTGTGGACGGCCAGCGTCGTGTTGCAGGGATCACGCACCTATCTGGTGACGGTGGCGTTTGCGCTGGTGGTCTATTTTTTGGGCAATCCGAAATCCGGCATGAAAACGATCTATCATGCCTTGTGGGTGTTGCCGCTCGTATTTCTGACCGTGCAAATTTCCACGCATTTCCGGGGCACGGGACTGCAGGGCATCAATCTGCCCGAGCTGACGGCGCGGATGTTTGAGATCCGCGGCAACGAAGGCGCGTCCTCCCAGATGGATGGTTTGGAATATTATCGAACCGAACTGGTCGCCCGGGGCTTGGAGCCCAATCCCATCCTCGGCTTTTTCCGTGGGATCGTCGAACGGCCGTTCGAGGGATTGTTGATGCCGGTTCCTCGTTCGCTCTTTCCCTGGAAAGCCGATGATCTGACCGGGCGCGACTTTAACCTTTTCTACCAAAATATCCGTCTTGGCGTGGCTTCAAATGAGACGTTTCTGGGCGCTTCGCCGGGACTGATCGGCCGGGAGCTGATCAAGTATGGGATTCTGGGCCCCGTGACTATGTTCTTCTGGATGGGGTTGGTGCTGGCGCTG
>JANYDX010000147.1 GCA_025363395.1 Verrucomicrobiota bacterium | reverse complement strand
CGCGGCAGCGGCCAAACGGGGTGATCAAGGTGGGGGTGTGGGAAAGAATGCCCTGAAAGCTAACTACGCTCCGATTGGTTGGGAACTTAAATTTAGTGAAGCGCAACTACCGGCACGTCCTTGCACGCGTTATGCCATTCCAGCACGCCGGTGCGAAGCCGTTCGGTCTGAGACGTAAACATTTTCCAAGACCGCGCCGAAATAAATCGCGCAGCCGCCCCGAATGGTTGACTACCCCCATTTTGTTCGCGTCCCCGTTTGCCGATTGGGGGTGGACCACCAACCGGTCCCACGAAACCCGGGCGCGGTTTCTGCGAATAGGGTTGAAGCCCACCGGTCCTTCGCTCGCATTGCCTGATTATGGCCGTCGACACGGAGCTTCCCGCTGGATGCGAAATTCTCCTTTTGGAGGATGATGCCATCCTTCGCCGAAGACTCGCGGCCCATCTGCGTGGTCAGGGAGCGGAGCTGACCGAAGCCGGCAGCATCGCCGAAGCCCGGAGGTTGCTGGCGGAGCTCCGCTTTGATTTTGCGCTGATCGATCTCCAACTGCCCGACGGCGAGTCCCTGGAACTGCTGCGCACCGGTGCTTTTTCGGAAAACACCGGCGTGGTGGTGATGACCGCCTTCGGGGGCGTCAAAAAGGCGGTGGAGGCGATGCGGCTCGGGGCCGGCGACTACCTGACCAAACCATTTGAGCCGGAAGAACTGCCTCTTGCTTTTCTCCGCTGTCGCGACAAACGCGGCGGCGCGCGCCGGGACGAGCTGCGCGCCAGCGAACATTCCACCGGCAGCGGAGATGAACTATTCTTCGGCGAAAGTCTCGGGGAGGTTCGAGCCCAGCTCGAGTTGATCCTCACCACCGAACGCAGGCTGGAACACGGACTGCCGCCGCTTTTGATCGAAGGTGAAACCGGCACCGGCAAAAGTCTCCTCGCCCGCTGGGTTCACCGGCAGGGACCGCGCAGGGCACGCCCATTCATCACGCTCAATTGCGCCGCCCTGCCCGAGAACCTGGCCGAGTCCGAACTGTTCGGCCACGAACGCGGCGCGTTTACCGACGCGAAAACGGCCAGAATCGGACTCTTCGAAGCTGCGGATCACGGCACACTCTTCCTCGACGAAATCGGCGCCCTCGCCCCGGTCATCCAAGCGAAGGTGCTGACCGCCATCGAAGATCGCACCATCCGTCGCCTCGGAGCCACCAAGGAGATTCGCATTGATGTGCGCCTCATTGCCGCGACCAACCGCGCGTTGCTTGATTTGGTGGAAGAAAAAGGCTTCCGCGAGGATCTATACCACCGCCTCCATCTGCTCCATGTCGTGCTGCCACCGCTGCGCGAGCGCGGCCGGGATATACCTGCCCTCGCCCGCCATCTGCTCGAACGCATCGCCCGCCGGCACCGGCTAAAAGGGGCTTCTATTTCCACCGCGGGCGAAGCGCGTCTCTCCGCGCAGCGCTGGCCCGGTAACGCACGCGAACTCGCTCACGAACTCGAGCGCGAAATCATCTTCAATCACCAGACTCACCTCGATTTCGCCCGGCTCGGGGAGCCAACTGCCTCGGTGCCGGGTGGCTGGCGGGATTTAAAATGGCGTCTCCCCGCCGAGGGTTTTTCCCTCGAGGCCGTCATCACGGATCTGGTCGACGAAGCCCTCCGCGAAACGAATCACAATCTCTCCGCCGCCGCCCGCCGTCTTGGCGTGACCCGCGAATTTCTCCGTTACCGGCTCAACGGCGGCAAACCGCGCGAGTGAGTTGACCCTCTTCTCGTGCCCACCCCTTCCACCCGAAAATTTTTAATATCGACCGTCGACCCAGCCCGCCAGTCGCCCCGATGCGCACGTGGTTGCCTGCAACCATTCGTGATTTTGCGCGCGGGAAGGGTCGTGGGTTATCGCCAAATAATGCCTTGGTTTGAAGACGCTTGTAATCCGCGGGTTCAAATTGGCACCGCGGATGCAAACAAGATGAAGCCCGGCTTTCCCCGTCGGGAATCCGCCCCCTTGCTTCGACCATGATGACCGCCTACCCCGCTCCACCAAGCCTGTCCCACGGAGTTCAAGCGTCCCGGCTCAGCGCCTGGCAGACATTCATCTTCGCTTTTCTTGTCCACGTTTGTCTCGCGACTCCTGCAAATGCGGCGTCCCCGCCGGCGCCAGCCGTCTTCTGGCCGGGCTCGACTCAGGGACCGTCCGGCCAGTTTGATCCGTTCCAGATTTATAATCCGTCGGCCACCCACTACGAAAACGCGCCGAAATCACTCTCTGATCCGGACTATATTTTTTTCCCGCCCGTTCCTCCGCCTTTCGAGGCAGAACTCCCCTTGCTGGCCCCCGTCGGTTCCGCGGTGCAGGCGCCGCCCGAACTGGCCGCTTTCGCGAGCGACTGGTTCTATCCCCTGCTGGCGACGCGACTCACTTCCCACGATCTGTCCCGCTCGATGCGGATGGAATTGCAAACCTATCGGACCGCCAAACTGGAATTGCAAAACGAACTGCGTGCGCGAATCGCGGCCCTCAAGGAGGGCGCGCCGGGACAGATCGAACAGGAGCTCGCCGCATTCGCCGTTCTGCAAAGCCCACGCATCCTGGAGTTGGAGAACGTTGCCGAAAAAATATTAATCGATCTACACCGGACCGGCCTGTTCGGCTGGCCGGCCAGCAATGACGACTGGCTGGAGACGGCGCTCCAAACTTTGCAAACGACGCACGGTACGCTGGCTACACCCGCCGAGCTGGCCCAGGAGTCAGAGGCGTTGCGCGGTGCCGCCTTTTATCGGGAGGGATTGTCCGACCCGCAACGCCGCCTGCTCCGGGAGACAGCCATCGAACTTCACACCCAGGCTAATCCAAATTCCCTCAGCGCCGAAAATAACCCGAAGGAGTGGCTCCTCATTTTTTCGCCGGAACCGGCCCGCCTCCGCCTCGAAAACAGTTTGCCGGCGCCGCTCGCAAAAAAGATCAGCGAATATGTGGCGGCTAAACAGAATCTCAAAACCGAGCTGCGCGCCGCTCTCGTGAACAGTGTGAATGGCCCGCGGGGGGCGCGCCTCGCGACCTTGAAAGCACTCGCCACGGCGCAGGCTCCGCGCCTCGCAGCTCTGGAGCTCAGTGCTGAGGACATCCGCCGCGCCCTCGCCGGCCTCCCAAATCCCCCGGGCGCTCCCGCCCCCCCGTCCCTGCCGCCGGAGCTCACGGCCCGCATCTCCACCTATCGGGCGCATAAACTTGAGCTGCTGAAAACCCTTTACGCCATGCTGACCAGTCCCGAGAAGACGTCCGTTCCGACCAAGTTGGAATCAGCGTCACAACCGGACGGGCGCGTGGTCGAGACCGCTCCTTGGATACGGGACAACACGATCCAGACCGGGGTACAACCGGTTAACTTGCGCGTACCGCCCGCGGAATTTAACGATCGACAGACCCGACTCCTCGCGGAAGTGAATCGGGAGTTGGCCGGAATCCGCGAAGCCCTCGCCGAACATTTTCGCACCACGAACCAACCTGCGGATCGGAAATCGATTAACGATCTGTTGAAGGATTTCGAAAGCGCCCGGCAAAAACAGGAAGTTCGGGAAAAATACCGCGACTATCAGTCAGCCGTGTTGCTTCCCGGATTGTCTCCGGAGCAGCGCCGCCTCCTGTTTGACGCCGCCGTCGAACAACTGGCGCTGCCGCTCCCGACGGGGGAGAAGGTTCCTTGAGGCCCACCGCGCGACCGACGACGATGCTCCGACCTGCACTACGATACGCCAGCGCAGCCTTGGGCACGGGCATCCTGCTCGTCGCCATTTTTTCCGCGCTGGTGGTCTGGTTTCGTTCCGATCTCCGCCAAGAAATCCACCTGAAAATCATCGAACGCGACGCCGCCGTGCTCTATCCGATGGCGCTCCAGCAGCTCGCCGAAAGCGAGACGGCAGAGGCTACCAACACCTCCGCCGCGCTCACCGCCCTGCTGAAGAGCGCGCGCCAACGGGGCATGCTCGCCGTCGCCATCTTTGATCGCGAGGGCAACACCATCGAGGCGCTGCCGGCGACCCAACTGTTTGTGGAATTGCCCACGGAGGATTTTTTGCGGCTGCAAACCGGCGGCCCGCTCACCCGTTACCATCCGGCTTTTCCCCTCGACCAGTATTTCGCCGGAGTCGCCCGCGAACAGCGCACGGCCCCCGTGCTGGAAGTGCTGTTGCCGCTACCCGGGGCCGAATTGAACACGTGGCGGGGCTTCGTCCGTTACTTCATCGATGCGCGCGCCCTTTCGCGTGAACTGGCCCTCATCGACCATCGGATCAACCGCCAGACCGCCATCACCCTCGCCGTCGGCGCGGTGTTGATCGCCCTCGTCATGACGCTGGCCGCCTTCATCGTTCAGCGGGCACAGCGCGCGGTCGCCGAACGCAACGAGGGGCTGACTCGCGCCAACTTCCAACTCACTCTTGCGGCCAAGGCCTCCGCGATCGGACAAATCACCTCCCACCTCATCCACGGCTTGCAAGGATCGGTGGCGGGTTTGCGCGCCGTGGTCACCAGTGGGGAAGCCGACCAGTCAAACCCCGCTTGGGAAACAGCGGCCGGCTACACCGAGCGTTTGCAAACCATGATCCAGGAAACTGTCGCCCTGCTCGGCGACGCCGGCGCCCACGCCAGCTACGAACTGACGGGTCAGGAACTGGCCGCCACCATCCACGCCCGCAACCAGGCCTCGGCGGCGGAGAAAGGCGTCGTCTTCGAAGTGAACCGTGGATTGGCCGCGGTCATCGACAGCCACCGCGGCAGCCTGCTTTGCCTGATCGCGAGCAATCTCGTGCAGAACGCCATTCGGGCCACCGCCTCCGGCCGGCGCGTGACGGTTTCCCTCGTGCAAACGGATCACACTCTTGTGCTGACCGTGCAAGACGAAGGCGCCGGCATTACCGCATCCATGCGCGAACACCTCTTCGAACCCGGCCGAAGCGGACGGCTCGGCGGCTCGGGTTTGGGTTTGGCGATCAGCCAGCTTCTCGCCCGCCAAATCGGTGCGACGCTCGTACTCGATTCCACCGACGCGACCGGCACCACGTTCCGGCTCAGCCTACCGATCTCCGCCGCCTGATTACGCCAGTAAGCGGGCGAGGGGGCGCCCGCGCTCCAGCCCTTCCCTATCTGGAGTCATGGCGACCTCGCTGTGGTCTTTTCCTGATCCAAGCCGAAGCAAGTTTACCCACCTGCGACGGGCTTCCGAGAATTGCACCCACCGGGTATAACCGAGTTCGCCCCACCCATCACACCAGCCGATGCGGTGTATCGGGTTTATCAATTAACGCTCATGGCCGCGGATCGGATAGACTGCGCCCTTTCCCTCCCATGACCCTCCTAAAAAAATACCTCGTCCGCATTACTGCCTGCCTTCTCCTGTTGATCACGCTGGTGCTCGCGCCGCGGCTCATCGGATCAACTCATCCCTACCAACCACCGCAAGCCCTGCCCGATCTCCCCTTCACTGATATGCATTGCCACACCGCCGGCCTCGGCGCCGGCAACAGCGGGTGCTTTGTTTCAGATCAGTTGCGCCACAGCTTTAAACTCCGCTTCTACTTGAAAAGTTTCGGCGTCACCGAGGAGGAAATCCTGCGCGAAGGCGATGCCCTTGTCCTCACCCGCCTCTCCGAACGCCTCGCCGGCAGCGCGCAGGTTACCCGCGCCGTCATCCTCGCGCTGGATGGCGTGGTCGATGCGCAAGGCCAACTGGATCGCGCCCAAACTGAAATTTATGTGCCCAATGAATTTCTCGCAACGGAAGTGCGGAAGCACCCGAATCTCCTCTGGGGCGCGAGCGTGAATCCCTACCGGACCGACTCTCTCGCCCGGCTCGAATGGGCCCGCGCCCACGGTGCAGTACTGGTTAAGTGGCTGCCGTCCGTGCAGCACATTGATCCCGCCGATCCGCGCCTCATCCCGTTCTACAAAAAATTGATTGAGCTCGGCTTGCCCCTGCTCACCCACACGGGCAGCGAGCACTCCTTCACCCAGGCCCAGGACGAATTCTGCGATCCCGACCGTCTGCGCCTGCCATTGCAACAAGGTGTCACCGTCATCGCCGCCCACGCCGCCACCACCGGGAAATTCAACGGTGAGCGTTCCTTTGACCGTCTCGCCCGCATGATGCCGGAATATCCGAATCTCTACGCCGACATCTCCTCACTGACGCAGCTCAACAAGGCCGGTTATCTGGGTG
>JANYDX010000146.1 GCA_025363395.1 Verrucomicrobiota bacterium | reverse complement strand
GTTCCCGGTTTTTTCGGGATTCCGGCGCCGAATTGCTGAAAAAACCGGGAACCACAAAATGTCACCCCCCCTCAGGGAACCTCAAAATGTCGTTTTGCGACATTCCAAGGTATTTTTTCCAATCCGGCATGCGACGTGCTGACTCTTTGGCGTAACACGCTCCATTAAAAACGTAACACTCGACGCCATGAACCTCCTCCGCCGGATCACCTGCCTCGCCCTTGTTTCCCTCGCTGCCGCCCTACCGGCGGTCCTCCCCGCCGCTCCGCTCAAAATTGGCTACAGCGACTGGCCCGGCTACACCGTTTTTGAAGTCGCTAATCAAAAAGGCTGGTTCAAGGACGCTGGGGTGGACGTGCAAATGGTCTGGTTCGACTACAGCGCGTCCATCGACGCGTTTGCAGCGGGGAAAATTGATGGCAATTGCATGGTCGCCTCCGATGCGATGGTCACCGGCGCCAGCGGGACGAAAATCAAATTTGTCGCGCTGCTCGATTTCAGCGAGGGCAGTGACATGATCATCGGTAAACCCGGGATCAACTCGATCAAGGAGCTGAAGGGTGAGAAGGTCGGGGTCGAACTCACGCTGGTTGAGCACATGTTGCTCTTCGAAGCGCTCAAGCGCAACGGCCTGTCGCAGGCGGATGTGACCTTGGTGCCGACCCCGACGAACAACACGCCCCAGACGCTTGCCTCCGGGCAGGTGGGGGCTGTGGGTGCATGGTATCCCATTTCCGGACAGGCGCTCGATCAGGTAGCCGGCTCGAAAAAACTTTTCACCAGCGCAGATGCCAAGGGACTGATTTACGATATCCTGGCCGTCAGCCCAGCCAGTCTGGCGTCGAACCATGATGACTGGAGCAAGGTAGCGGGCGTGTTTTATAAATGCGTCGCTTATTTGATGGATCCCAAGACCCGGGACGAGGCCATCAAGATCATGTCCGCGAAAGTCGGGGCCAATCCAGCGGACTACGCGAAGAACGTCCCCGGCACGCATTTTCTCACTTTAGCGGAGGCCAAGGCGGCCTACAAGAAGGGCCCGGGCCTCGATTCGATCTACGGTTCGATGAGCGTCAGCGACCAGTTCAACATGGAGAACAGTGTCTACAAGGAAGCCCAGAAGCCCGAGGATTACGCTGCGCCCTCGATCGTTCTTGGCTTGAAGTAACACGCAACGCCGAGCGCCCCTCGGACCACCCGAAATGGTTTTGCGCGACTGGCTGGGTTTGAGACACGAGTTGCCGCGCCGGCGACGACTCCTGCTCATGGTCATGTCGTTTGTCCTGCCGCTCGCGCTATGGGCGCTGGTTAGTTATGTCCCGTGGCTGTGGCATCCGCTGGTGCACATCACGAATGCGGGATCGGTTGATTATCTCGCGCCCGGCATGGATGTGGACGGAGCGGTCTTTGCGCGGGAAACGGCCGCCGCGCAAAAAGCAGGGCTGGCTCTGCCCGAGGGTTACCGGGTCAATCCACTCTACCTCCCGCCACCGCACAAGGTGGCCCGGGCTTTCGTCACCGCATTTACCACTCCGCCGCGCCTGCCCAACGAACCCTGGCTGCATCAAAGTCTGGGTCACAGCATCCGGACCATTTTGTGGGGTTTTGCGATCTCTTCCTTGTTCGGCGTGCCGCTGGGAATCCTCTGCGGCACCTACCGCTTTTTTGCGAAACTGCAGGAACCGTTCATTGAGTTTTTTCGTTATTTGCCGGCCCCGGCCTTTGGAGCGTTGTGTGTCGCGATCCTGGGTATCGACGATCCGCCGAAAATCGCGATCATCGTGATCGGGACTTTTTTTCAACAGGTCCTCGTGATCGCCAACACCGTGCGCAAAGTTGACCCGGCGCTGATCGAGGCCGCTCAGACCCTCGGCGGCAAGGGCTGGCAGCTGGTCTGGCGGGTCGTCATCCCGGCCTCGATTACCGACATCTACACCGACATGCGCATCCTGCTCGGCTGGGCCTGGACGTATCTCATCGTCGCCGAGGTGGTCGGCACGATGTCCGGCATCACCTTTTTCATCAACCAGCAGGCGCGCTACCGGAACTTCGACAATGTTTATGCCGCCATCGGCATGATTGGCATCATTGGCCTCACCAGCGACATCCTGCTCGCCTGGCTCGGCACCGGACTTTTCCCATGGAAGCGGCGGGTGCGCAGTGGGAAAAAAATTCCGGTGGTGGAAGCAATCCCGATCGCGCCCGCCGTCGATCCGGCCGTATCGGCAGCCAAGACCGTGACAGGAAACGCGAAATCCTAAGACCATGTCCTACACTCCGCTCAAGCTGCCAGATTATCACGAGCAAAGCCCGGACGTGGCCGACCGTTTCCGCCGGATTCGTGAGCGGCCGGTCGTGCTCAAGGTCAGTGATCTGCGCAAAACCTTTGGCACCGAGGAAGGGTTGCAGGTCGCCTTTGAAAACGTGTCGCTCGACATTCATCGGCGGGAATTTCTCTGCATCATCGGTCCCTCGGGCTGCGGCAAATCGACGCTGATCCGGATTGTAGCTGGTCTCGACCACGCTTCCGGTGGCGAGATTTTGGTCGATGGTCATCCGGTTTCCGGACCCGGGCAGGATCGCGGCATGGTGTTCCAAGGCTACACACTCTTCCCGTGGCGAACGGTAAAGGAAAACGTGATGTTCGGTCTGGAGATGGGTGGGAAGGATGTTGACCACGCGGATTCCGAAGCCCGGCAGTGGCTCGAAATGGTCGGGCTGGGCAAAGTGGAGAACTCCTATCCCCACGAACTTTCGGGCGGCATGAAACAGCGCGTGGCCATTGCGCGCGCGCTCGCCAATGAGCCGCGCATTCTGCTCATGGACGAGCCATTCGGCGCGCTCGACGCCCTCACGCGCTGCAAGATGCAGAGTTACCTGCTGCAAATCTGGAAGAAGGTGAACGTGACGATTCTCTTCATCACCCACGATCTCGACGAAGCCTGTTATCTCGCCGACCGCATTGTCGTGATGGGGGCCAACCCGGGCCGGATCGTCGAGGTGATTGAAAATCCCGTCCCGCGTCCGCGCACGGTGGCACAGCTGCTTTCTCCGGAATTTCTGACGCTGAAGCACCGGCTCGATGAATTGATCCACGGGCCCGTAGATGCTGAGGAAGAAAAACTGCCAGTCATCAAACTTACGGAGGCCGGCGATGAAGTTGAGTGAAGTGGTCAGCCAGGTTGTCGCGAGTCGTTTCCGACCGGAGCCGCGTTTCATCTGGCCCGAGGGTCAGCGGTGCGCCGCGATGCTGTGCTTTGACGTCGATGGCGAGACCACGGCGCTGAGCGAGGACCCTCAGCTCGCCCGCCGCCGCACCTTGATGTCGCAATGTGAATACGGCCCGCGGATCGGCGTGCCGCGTCTGCTTGGCCTGCTTGATCACCTCGAGGTGCCCGCGACCTTTTTCATACCCGGCTATATCGCGGAACATCACCCGCGCATGGTCGAGGTTATCGTTGCCCGCGGCCACGAGGTCGGCCTGCACGGCTACCTGCATGAAAAACTCGCCTATCTCACCGAGGCCGAGGAAGAGGCGATCCTCGTTCGCTGTATTGGCGTGCTCGAGAAAATCACCGGCCGGCGTCCCGTGGGATTTCGCGCTCCGTGGTTTGAAACCAATCCCTGGACCGCCGGACTCCTCGCGCGCCACGGTCTGAGCTATTGCGCCAGCGAGATGGGCGACGACGTCCCGTACACGCATCCGAACGGGCTCGTCGAAATTCCCGGCCAGTGGCTGCTGGAGGATTGGGAGCAATTCGCTTTCAACGCCGATCCAGCCTGGGGCTCCATTCCGGAAAACTGCGCGAAAGTTTTTGATCTCTGGTGGCGGGAATTCGAAGCCATGCATGACTATGGCTGCTGCTTTGTGCTCACCCTTCATCCGTGGCTCAGCGGCCGGCCCTCGCGCGTGCGCCTGCTTGAGGACTTGATTCGCGCCATGCAGGCCAAGGCCGCCGTTTGGTTCGCCCGCGGACACGAGCTGGCTTCCTACGTCCGCGCTCATCCCGAAGCCCGGCGCGAAATCGATTTTGACCGCCCCGTTTCGATTTCACGATGACGGCCCCCGCCTCCAATTTTCAATCGGTTTTCCCGGCTCTGGCCTATGCCGGCCTGACCAGCGCACGTACCGCCCAGCCGCCGCTGTCAGTAGCGGAAATCCAGCAGGGCATCCGCGAAATCGGAGAGCTACCCCTCAACCGTGCGCGCACCTTGCCGGCTCAAGCGTACACGAGTGAGGAATTCTTTGATTGGGAGAACAAACATTTGCTGCGCGGCGGCTGGCAGTGTGTGGCTCACGTTTCACAGATTCCGCAACCGGGTGACTTTCTTAATCTCGATCTGCTGGGTGAACCGCTCATCGTGGTGCGCGGCAAAGACGACCTGGTGCGAGTGCTTTCACGCGTTTGTCCGCATCGAGCGATGGACATCATGCCAGAGGGCTTCGGTTACGATGGGCACGGACCTGCCGAGGCGAAACCAGACGCGGCCGGATGCGGACACACCCGGATTTTCCTCTGTCCTTATCACGCCTGGACTTTCGAACTGGACGGCCAGCTCAAGGCCTGTCCGGAAATGCACCGCGCCGACTGCTTCGTGCGCGACGATTTTCAGCTCAAGCCATTTCGCAGTGAAACCTGGGAGGGTTTTATCTTCGTGAATCTCGATGGCCAGGCGCCGCTTTTTGCCGCCGGTCTTCCCGAGATGGCGGCGGATCTCGCCGCGTTTCGCCCGGCGGAAATGAAACTTGTCATCGCGCGCGAATGGGACTGTTCGTTCAACTGGAAGGTGCTGGTGGAAAATTTCATGGAGAGCTACCATCATCTGGGCATCCATCATAAAACGCTTCAGCCCATGATGCCCGCGCGCGATACGTGGACGGAGCAGGAGCGCCGCCATTATGTGCGTGCCCATTTGCCCTACAAAGATTCGGTGCGCGACGAGTACCGCGCTTTTGCGGAACGCGGCGATTTTGCCGAAGATCTTCCGCCGGTGCCCGGACTCGGCGATGCCCAAAAATCAGAGTGGGGCCTTTTTCTCATTCACCCGACCTTCCTGCTGGCGACGGCGCCCGATCGCATCATCTGGTATCGCCTTCAGCCGCTCGGACCGAACCGGTTGAAGCTGCTCACCACGACCCTGGTGCCGGCAGAGGTGGTCGCGCGGGAAAATTTCCCGCACCTGCGCGAGAAGGCAGCCCGGCTGCTCACCGAGTTTCACCTCGAGGACATGGAAGTGTGCACCGCGGTGCAACGTGGTCTTTATGCGAGTGGCTGGCAACAGGGACGTCTGAGCCACCTTGAAATGCCGGTGTGGCTTTTTCATCGCTATCTTGCCGCTCGCATCCGCGGCGTCTGGCCGACGGACGACCAGCGCGCCGCCCCCGGGCAGCGAACCTAAATGAATCAAGTCTGCCCCGCGTGTTTTCACTCAATCAAAAATCAGCCGTCGTGACCGGAGGTTCGGCTGGCATCGGGTGGGCGATCGCGGGCCGTTTCCGTGAGGCTGGCGCGCGCGTACTCGTCGCGGACCGGCATCCGCCCGGTGACGGTTTTGAATTTCAAGAAACGGATGTATCTCGTGAGGCCGATGTCGCTGCGATGTTGGATGCGGCCCGCGAAAAATCCGGCCGCGTCGACATCCTGATCAATAACGCCGGGATTCAACCGCTCGGCGTGGGCTTCGATACTCTCACCGGCCCGCTGCTCAAGCGCACCTTTGCCGTGAATGTGCATGGCGTCGCGTTCGGCATCAAACATGCCGCCCGCGTATTGGTTGACCATGGACGCGTTATCAACACCGCGTCATTTGTCGGAGTCATCGCGACACCCGGAGCCGCGGCCTATGCGCCTTCAAAGGC
>JANYDX010000139.1 GCA_025363395.1 Verrucomicrobiota bacterium | reverse complement strand
CACGGGAAAAAAATGACGATTCACGGGGACGGCCGGCAGGTGCGGGAATATCTCTATGTGAAGGACGCGGTCGCTCTGATGATTGAGGTCTTCGAGCGCGGGCGGCGGGGCGAAATCTACAATCTCTCCTCGCATGAATTTCACAGCACGCTGGAGATCGTGAGGCTGATCGCCCGTGCGCTGTCGCTGCGGCCGAAGGTCGTCATCACGTTTGTCGAGGACCGGCCCAATCCGGACCGCCGTTATGCCGGCGACAACACGAAGATCAAAAAATTGCTCGGCCGGCGGTGGCGGTTGACGCCCTTTACCGACGCCTTGCGGCTGATGTGCGCCGACTTTGTCGCGCGCCGGCCAGAACCCCTGCTTTGAACCTATTCCACCATGCGATTATTTGAACACGGCATCTGTCTGGGCGACAGTCTCACCACCGGTGCCCGTACCCGCTTTGGCCTGCCCGAGGCGCTTGCGGATCAACTCAACCGGCTGACCAAAAAGAAATGGCTCTTTCGCTGTGAGGCGGTGAACGGCGAGACCGTCCTCCAGTTGCTGCGGCGCATGGATCAAAAACCGTGGATGTGGCAGGACGCGACATTTTGCACGCTGATGATCGGCACGAATGATTCCAAGACCACCGTGGACACGCCACCCGAGGTATTCCGAATGTTGTACGGGCAGATCCTCGACCGGCTCATGGTGGCGAAACTCGTGGTTTTCCCGGCGTTGATTCCCGACCTGCAGGTGGACGTCTCGCTCGCGTCGCCTTACGATTCGAGCTGCCTGGATCGCATTCAGCGGTTCAACGAGTGGATTCGCGCGGAATGCGCTGAGCGGGGCCTGGAGAAATCGCTCGTTGATACCACCGGCCTGAAAGCGGCCGATTATGCAGATGGGGTGCATTTTTCGGCGGAAGGAATCGACGCGGTCGCCCGCCGCTTCACGGAAAAAATCACCGCACGATGACCACTGTAATCACCGGCATCGGCGGCCTGCTGGGGCGGGAATTAGCCAGCCAGGCCCGGCGGATCGGTCACCGGGTCATCGGGGTAGCGCGGCGGCCCCATCCGGACCTCGCCGGATTGGCGGACCAACTGGTAATCGAAGATCTCGCAATCGGTACGCGCCAGGACTGGCGCGTGCTCGCCGGTGAGGCGGTGGTGTTTCACCTCGCGGCGGACACGCAGATTTACGGTTCCGGCGAGGGGTTTCAGCGGGACAATGTCCGCACCACCATTTCGGCGTGCGACATTGCCCGGCAGACGGGGGGACGGCTGGTGTTTTTCAGTTCGTCCGCCGTCTACTCGGGTCCCGGCACGATCCATCCGGTCACCGCGTTGTCGGAGCATGCGGCAACGCAGCCGGCTTCCACCTATGGCCGGTCAAAGAAAGCGGCGGAAGCGTTCATCGCGCAGGCAGGATTGTCGGCGATGGTGCTGCGGATATTCGGCGTGCTCAGCGAACGGTTGATCACGCAACCGGCGAGGGGAAATCTGGTGCAGGCCATTGCGCGGTCGCTGGACACCGGAGAGGAGGTGACACTCGGCATCGATGCTGCCGGCCGGTCGGCGGTGCGCGATTACGTGATGGATGAGGATGTTTGCAGCCTGGCGCTTCGCGCGGGAGAAATTCTGGTGGGCGGTGAAGCGGTGTCTCATCGCACCCGGATCGTGAACATTTGCACCGGCATTCCCACCAGCACGCTTGAGCTGGCAGACGCGGCGCAGACAGCAGCCGGGCGAACATTTCCCCTGCGCCTTGAAAAGCGCCGTTCAAATGAAAATGGGGTGATGCTCGGCGACACCGCGACTTTGCAGAGTATGTTTGGCTATGTCCCACCTTCGCGGGTCCACGAATTTTGGGAGCGGGTGGCGGCGCGAGCTTTGGTGCGGGCTCTCTGCGGGGCGGAGAACCGGCTTTGCCCATGAACGCGCGGCCTGCGATCCGATGGGGCTTTGATCACCGGCCAGCGGACTGGGTTTTCCCCGCTGGTGAAACCTGGGTCACTGGCTGGCTGGAGACGGCTGCCGACGACGTGCCGGTGGATGTGCGCCTGTGGATCGACGGGCGGATTTTCCTGGGACTAGTCGGTCTGCCCTTTGAGCCGCCGCAGACGGCAGTGCCGGGCCG
>JANYDX010000129.1 GCA_025363395.1 Verrucomicrobiota bacterium | reverse complement strand
TCGCGTCCAATTGAAAATTAACCGGCAACGCGAAGGAGTGTACACAAACCTGTTTGTCATTCTGCACGAGGTGAAGACACCGCCGCATCGAGCGTGATCTCATCCAAACCAGCGCAGCTCCGGATTTGACCCCAAGGGAATAAAACTAAAACCTGAAAACGCGATGAGAAGTCCCAAAACCAAAAAAACGTTGTCACCGGCGCAACGCGAAGAACTGCTCGGAACGTTGCAAGCCCGTTTCGAGAAAAATGTGCGCCGCCATGAAGGCCTCGAATGGGCCAAAGTGAAAGCAAAGCTGGAAGCCAATGCCGAAAAGCTGTGGTCACTCCACGAAATGGAAAAAACCGGCGGTGAACCGGATGTGGTTGGCCAGGATAAAAAAACGGGCGAATGCCTCTTTTTTGATTGTTCACCGGAAAGTCCTGAGGGCCGCACCAGTGTTTGCTACGACCGTGAAGCGCTGAACTCCAGGAAAGAACACAAACCGAAAAATAATGCCGTGGATATGGCAGCGGGCATGGGCATTGAGCTTTTGACCGAAGAACAATACCGCGAGCTGCAGAAACTCGGGAACTTCGACACGAAGTCGTCCAGCTGGTTGAAAGCACCGGCTGAGATGAGAAAACTCGGCGGTGCCCTCTTTGGCGATCACCGCTTCGGCCGTGTCTTCGTGTATCACAACGGTGCGCAATCTTACTATAGCGGCAGGGGATTCCGCGGCTCGCTCAGGGTTTAAACCCATGACTTTTTAACCGCTAATCGTTTCGCCGGATGAGGAGGCGAAACTTACATGTTCCCCTTCGACTCATCGTCTCCGGTCTAGCTTGGAAGAAGTCGCTAATCGCAGCCGGGAATCCTCGGGCTCTTCTCTGCGTCCTCCGTGAGCTCCGCGTCGGAACTGCATGTTCAAAAATCTTAGCCTGCGCTCAGCACGCTCCCCGACACCAATCCATGGCGACAATTAGTCGACATACAACTCGTAAGGATTCACTCTGCTGGCCCGCAGGGCGAGGCCGCCCACGCTCCATTGATTTTTCTGATTTTAACGGAATTTCCATGGGGACAATCTGTTCGCCGGTCGAAAACTCGGGTTCGCATCCCACGCCGTGCACCCAAATTTTTTTTCGGAAGTCGAAATGGAATTGCGGCTCCGAAGCCGTCGCGAAGCGCGGACTCACCGACGAAAATTTCGCCCCGGCTTCAAATCCAGGCAAACCGATTTCCAATGCGGCTTTTTCGGTTTGGATAACATTGACCGCCGCCGCCGAGATTGGCCGGAATTAGCGGGTACTCAGGCGGGACTGCGCCTGCAGGGATGCGTACCCCCGAGCAATTCAGTTCAGTCCGACAAGTTCGTTTATCGCTCTTTCCCGCAGCGATTCCTCGGAAACACCCCCGATCCATGCGGCTGCTGCCGCCCGATCCCGAAGGCCCCATTGGTGGAGTACTGACATGAAGGCTTCATTCTTTGCCGGGCCGGGGGCGACTTCGTTGGCGACCAGCTGGGCCGCGTCAGCGGGGAGTGTCTCTGCTTTCACAAATGCGATGCGTGCCATCAATCGATCCCGCTGCTCGCCCTGCGAATGACGGCGAGCCCACTCCAAAACTGCCGGGAGATCCTTTCTCGCCCAAAACTGCGCGATACTTTCCAAGGTCCCATCATCGCTATTGAAACGGGTCGCAATCGCGATCGCCTCCTCTGGATTTGATTGTGAAATTTGAACGCACCCCTCCTGAAGAGTGCTCATCATTTCACCGTAGTCTTTCAAATTCGCCGCCCACGCAATGGCAGCCGCCGGATCGCATTTGGCCCATTCCTGACCGACTCGGCGGAGAAGCTCTGCACGGATGGGCCCGGGTGCCCACATTTCAGCCAGAAAGCCAGCCGCCTCGGCATCCCGTTTGATGAGAAAGGGCACGAGCTCTCCCAGTGCCAAATCGTGGCGTGCCGCATCGTCGGAGGAAAGCGCTGCGCAAATGCTTAATATTAATTGCTGGATCTCCTCATCCGATGAATCCGACTTCTGGGAAGGAGCGCGCGTATCCGATTGGACCCGGTCCACCAAATTATCCGGTCTTATTTCTGCATTGGGTGTGATTGATGCAACCTTCGGCGGCATCGCTTGTGAGATGGCGGCAACTGAAGCCGGAGCGACGGAAGCGTGTTGCTTTCCCGAAGTGTGCATTAAAAAAAATCCCAACACGACCAGCGCGGTTAGCATGATCGTTATTTTTATTCCCAGTGGGTCCAATACCCCGGAGCTTGCTCCGGCTTGGATGAGGGAAAGACCACGGCGAGGTCGCCGTGGCTCCACAGCAGGGATGACTGGAGCGCGGGCGCCCTCGCCTTCGAGTGGTTTGGCCAATGCCTCGGGGCTTGCCCCGAAGATTTTTACTTTATGCTCACCGCACATGACGGAAAATATTTTTAGTAACCCGAAGTTTATGGGCAATGGCGAAGAGAACGGACGACAACACTTTTGCCGGGGTTTCCAGCCTGGTTGCGTTGTCGTCCGGGTTCCATTGGCGTTTCAGATGGCTGAAGGCCGCCGCGAATCAGGGGGTAACAAACCGCCACTGTTGATTGAAGCTGCCGCTGGAACCGTAGAATTTCATGATTCCTCCGTCCGTGGTGGAGCCGCCCGTGTCCAAACATTTGCCGTTGGCGACATTGATTATTTTATAGTAACCGTTGCCCTGCGATTGGAGCGTCCAAAGCTGATTGCTGCTGGAACTGCTCGTCCATTGGCCAACGGTGGAGCCATCCGTGGTGTGAGCCAGGTTATCCAAGGCTTTGCCGCCGGTGACGCAGATTAATTTGGCTGACGTGCCC
>JANYDX010000106.1 GCA_025363395.1 Verrucomicrobiota bacterium | reverse complement strand
TGGACCACCGTAAAACAGTGCTTCAGCCTTATTATCGTAAATCCAAAGTTCAAAGCCATGTCCCACCGTCTTGAACAGAGGTTCGCCGAGAACCTCCGTTGCCTCATCTCCGGTCATCCCCAATTTAAGCTGTGCCCAGCTTTCCGCTCCCAGTAAGGTGCTGGTGAAGAGTAGGAATGACGCGAGATACCACTGAATACGCTGCCGCATGCTCCCTAGTTTATCGGCCGTTTTCAGGCAAAGATTAGGACGAGTCTACCGGGTAGGCCACTTTGACTTTCGTTTGACCAATCGGAAGCCAAAGGATGTGGGGCCACTGGGCCGATGATGATTCAGTCGTCTGCCGAGGGTGGAATGCCCTTGAGCATCGACTCCTCGTGATCAAGCAATTGCTGCAGCGGTCGGTAAATGTCATCCGCGATCTGGCTGCTGAGCCAGAGTGCGTCGACCGCGTGACGCTCGGCTGCCAGCGCCGCGGTGCGGTAGCGGTGCCCCGCAGTCCGGCGACGCCGGGCGCTTTTTCGCGTTTCACCTTCGGCGGTGAGTGCGGCGAGACGGTGTTCGTACTCGGCCATGACTTGGCGGAGCGCAGCTTCATGGTCCGGAGGCAGGTCGTCGGTTTCGAGTGCCCGCAGGGTTTTCAAACCGGCTTCCACGGCGGTGATACGGGCCAGGCGTTCCTCCTTGGGATGCGATTCATCTTCCCGCAGGCCAAGCTTGTGAATCAAGGTCTCGATGGTTGTGCCTTGGACGAGCAGCGTCACCGCGATGACGCCGAAGGCGAGGAAGATGACGATGTCGCGACCGGGGAACGGCGAGCCGTCGGGCAGGAGCAAAGGAATGGAAAGCGCGCCTGCGAGCGTGACCGTACCCCGCATGCCGGCCCAGCCCGTCACGAAAACAGCGGAGAGCGGTGCCGGAGTTTCCTTTGTGCGAACCCCAGGAAAAAGGAATGGCAGGTAAGTTCCAGGAAAGACCCACGCGAGACGTGCAACCATGGCGGTACCCGCGACCGCGGCCGTGAAGCCGATCAGCTGGAGAGTCGTGTAATGTCCGCTGACTGCAGCGAGCAGAGTCGGGAATTGCAGGCCGAGGATCGCAAAGGCGATGCCGTTGAGCCAGAACAGCAGCAGGCCCCATACAGCGAAGGCGCTTTGCCGGGCTTCCGCGTCCATGCGCACCGGATCACGCCAACCGGAATAGAGGCCCGCAGCGACCACCGCCAGCACCCCGGAAACACCGAGATGCTCTGCGGCAAGATACGCGGCGTAGGGCGTCATGAGCGAAAGCGTGATTTCGATGCGCGTGTCGCTGCTCTTAAAGTGAAGCAACAAATCGCGCAGTTTTCCGATCGCGTAACCCAGCACCAAGCCTGTCACAAACCCGCCGATGGAAATCAGCGAAAACTCCGCGGTGATCCGTCCGAGGGAGAATCCGCCGGCGACAACCGCCGCGAGCGCGAACTTGAAGGCGACCAAGCCGGTCGCGTCGTTCATAAGACTCTCGCCGTTCAGGATCGTCGTGAGACGAGCTGAGACACGCAATCGCTCGGTGACCGCATTCACGGCGACGGCGTCCGTCGGCGAGACAATCGCCCCCAGCGCAAACGCCATGGCGAGCGGCAAGCCGGGCACCAGCCAATGTGCGACCAACCCGACCATCAAGGTGGTAAAGGTGACCAGCCCGATGGCGAGCAGCAGGATGGGGCGCCCGGCCTTTACAAACTCACGGAGCGGCATCAGCCAGCCATCGGAGAAAAGCAAAGGCGGGAGAAAACAGAGAAAGAAAAACCCCGGGTCGAGCGTGAGTCGCGGGAAAGAAGGAATGAGCGCAGCACCGACGCCGCCGGCGAGGTAGGTGATCAGTTGCGGCCAGGGCAGCCAGCGACCGAGCACGCTGAGGCTGGAGATCAGCAGGAGCAGGATCAGAGCGTGTTCGAAGGCGACCATGGGCGAAACAAGGAGGCGTTTGCAGCCCTTGAAGACAAGGTCGGACTCTGGGACAAAGCTGCTCTGGACCGGATTTAGCTGCCGGCCTTGGAATCGATGATCAGCGTGACCGGGCCATCGTTGACCAACGCGACTTGCATATCGGCGCCAAATTCACCGGTCGCCACGGGTCGGCCGAGCGCCGTCGAAAGCTGGTCGACGAACGCATCGTAGAGCGGCTTCGCGTCTTCCGGTTTCGCGGCCTGGTTGAAGGAAGGCCGCGCTCCTTTTTGGGTACTGGCGTGCAACGTGAACTGGCTGATCAGCAGAACTTCGCCGGCGAGATCGACCACAGACCGATTCATCTGGGCGGACTCGTCGGCAAAAATCCGGAGCTTGACGATTTTTTGCGCCAGCCACTCGCCGTCCGCCGGGGTATCTGGGGCCTCGATGCCCACGAAGACCAGCAATCCGCGGCCGATCTGCCCGGCGATGCGGCCGTGAATGGTGACGGTGGCGGACGAGACGCGCTGAACGACGACACGCATGAATCGCAGGTAGGGCAGGTCTGAGACCTGCTCCACTCCAATCATGCCATCGGCACGTGGGGCTCGACTTCGGTTTCGTAGTCGATGCCGGGCAGACCAAAGCCGAACATGCGCAGAAATTCGCTGCGGTAGCCGGTGATGTCGGTCAGCTCGACCAGGTTTTCCGTGGCCACTTTCGGCCAGATGACCGAGACGGCGTCCTGAATCTCGGGGCGCATTTCCCAGTCGTCCACGCGAACGCGACCTTCGCTGTCGAACTTGGGGGAGTTGCCGTTGTAGAGCTGGGTCGAGAACAGGCGCTGCATTTGCTCGATGCAACCTTCGTGGGTGCCTTTCGCCTTCATGACCTTGTACAGGATCGAAATGTAGAGCGGAACCACGGGGATCGCCGAACTCGCCTGACTGACGAGTGCCTTGTTGACCGAGATGAACGCACGGCCGCCGCCATGACTTTTCAGCTGGGCGTCGATGGCGCGGGCGGCGCGTTCGAGGTCGATCTTGGCGCGACCGATCGTGCCATCCTTGTAGATCGGCCACGTGTGCGTGGGCCCGATGTAGGAATAGGCGATCGACGTCGCTCCTGGAGCCAGCAATTTGGCGTCGGACAAGGCCTGCATCCACATTTCCCAGTCTTCGCCGCCCATGACGGAGATGGTGTCGGCCGCTTCCGTTTCAGTGGCGGGTTCGATGGTGATGGAACTGACGATGCCCTTGTCGGTGTCGACGGTCTGGTTCGTGTAGGGAGCGCCGAGGGGTTTAAGGACTGACTTGTGGATAACGCCGGTTTTGGGGTGCGTGCGGCGCGGGGAGGCGAGAGAATAAACGACCAGGTCAATCGGCCCCATGTCGCGCGCGATGATGGCGAGCGCCTGTTGCTTGATCTCGCCGGAGAAGGCGTCGCCGTTGAGATTCTGCGCGTAAATGCCCGCGGCGCGAGCGGCGTTGGTGACCGCAATGGTGTTATACCAACCGGGCGTGGCTGGCCGCCCCTCCTCGGAGGGGCGCTCGAAGAAGACTCCGAGCGTGGCGGCGCCGGACCCAAAGGCGGCCGTGATGCGGGACGCAAGGCCGAAGCCGGTGGAAGCGCCGATCACGAGGACGTTTTTTGGTCCGCCTTTGATGGGACCCTTGGCTTTGATGTAATCGATTTGCTGCTGGATGTGTGCAGCGCAACCGGTGGGGTGAGCAGTCACGCAGACAAAGCCGCGGACCTTCGGTTTAATTATCATGCGTCGATCAGTCTCGCGGGTTGAGTGCCAGTGACAAGTTTCAACTGGCGGTCACGCGATGGACGAGAGATACAGCTTGACGGAGCCGGCGCATGGGTTTGGAGCCGCTCCTCACAACTCCGTTACGCAAAAAGAAGAACGCCCTTACTTGCCCAACAAGACGATCGTTCCTTCGGCCTTTTGGACGCCGCCCTTTTTTTCAAGGCTGATGGCAAACGCCGCCGCTTGAGCCACCGGTTGGTCAGGTTTGAACGGCAATGCGACCTTGCCGTCGGCGGAGACGTGAAACACGCCGCCGTTGACGGGATTCTTATAAGCCGGATCGACGATCCATATTTGATAGTCCTGATTGTCGCTGATCGGGGGCAATTTTTCCATCGCGAGCAAGCCGGTTTGTTGTTCCGGGTCCCAGACGGCAATGACTTGGGCCTCCTTGGTATTACCGGCGAGCGAGGCGAGGGCGGACACTTTTAACCGGGCCAGATCTTCGGATTTCCGCAGTTTATTGCCCAGGCTGCTGATCATATTTTCAGCCACCAGTGAACGTTCGCTGAGTTGGTTTTGCGCAATCTTATAGGCGGTTTCAGCGAGTTGCCGTTCCGTCCGCAGACTGACGTTTTCGGAGCGCAGCGAAAAATTCTGACTGCCCTGCCAAATCGCGGCGAGCGCCAAGGCCGCGGCCACTGCCCAGGGTGCGAAGCGGGCCACGGGAAATTGCACGATTTTATTTTCCGGCACCGGGGTGACGGCGAGTGCCAGGATCCGTTCCTTCAGGGCGGGGGGCGGATTAATTTGCGGCGCGGCCAGAGCCGTCAGCGCCGCGGTCTCCGCGAGACTCAGGACGAGCCCGCGCAGTTCCGAATCAGCGGTCAACTGGGCTTCAAAATCGCGGAGTTCCTCGCCTTCGAGAAGTCCGAAGGCATGCAGAGCGGCTAGTTCTTCCTGGCGTTCGGTGATCATAGCCGGGTGGGAAGAGTTTCCTTCAGTTTCAAAAGGCCGCGGCGGATGCGCGCCTTGATGGTGCCGAGCGGCTCGTTGAGCTTGTCGGCGATTTGCAACTGGGTCAGGCCGCTGAAAAAAGCGAGCTCGATGGCCTTTTGCTGATCGGGCGCGAGCTGCCCGAGGGCGTTGCGCACTGCGGTCGCTTTTTCGCGGATCCACATGGAAGCACCGGAATCCAAGTCGCCTGAGAGTGGTGCGGGCTGAAGGTCGGGAGCGGACTCAGCCAAAAGTTCCGTGCGACGTTTACGCATGCGAACTCGATCAATCGCACGATTGCGTGTGAGGGTGGCCGCCCAACCAAAGACTGAGCCGCGGCTGGTGTCGTAGGTTGATGCTTTTTGCCAGATTTGCAGAAAGACATCCTGCACGATATCCTGCGCCTCGGCGTTGTCGTTGATAATACGGAAAGCCAGCGAATACAGGGGGCGCGAAAGCGAATCATAAAGACGACCGAGAGCAGATTTGTCTCCTTTGGCCATCGCGGCCAGCAGACGCGCCTGCTCCTGACTTTGCTCGTCACCTACCGAAGAACTAAAGTCCGGTTTGGTCATACGCGCAACCCGCTCCGGCTCTCGTCGCGGGGACGAGACGGCGAACAGCATAAGCGGGCAGGTTGTGGTCGAAAACATTTCATTGTATTACGTCTAACCCCTAGGGTGAGATGCCTACGTTTTTTGATTTCTCGAACCATGGCAACTCCAATGCATGGCATTCACGATCAGAGCAAAAGCAACCCGATTAACCCGAGGAGGACCAGTGTAGTGAGCAGACTCAGAATAAGTTTTTCGTGTTTGGTGACGGCGAGTGGCATGATCAAAGACCGAGCTTGGTGAGGTTGAAGGCGATTTCGTCCACGAGTGGTTCGCGGGCAATTTCAGACCACGGTTGATTGCTGGAGATGCGGACAAAAAACTGGTCTCCCTGACGGCGGAACCCATATTGCAAGGCCAGTTCAAACAGGGCGGGCACCGAGTAGGGATCGCGGTAATTGATCGGGTGGCCGTCGTAGATATGCCAGAACCAGACGTGTTGCGCTACGCCGTCGCCGTTTTGAAAAAGCCGGTGTTCTGCCGGCGAAAGTTTAAAGCCCGGAACGGTCAGGATCGGGCGCGGCTCATCGGTGGGACGGTTGTTCCAGCCCGAACCCGGCCAGCAGGCATCGGGCGTATGGGAGGCCACCCGGCTGACGGTGGTTTGTCCGGCGGGCCAATACGCGAGGTAGACGGTCACGCGGTTCAACCGGCCATCAGAAGCCGGGCGCAGGTATGTGCGTTCGAGGAGATGCGTCGTTTGCAGGACACTGGAAAATTGGTAGAGATCCTGGGCGGTGGTGACCTGCCATCCGTCGGCTTGGAGGGGAAGTGTCGCAGAAAGATCCGGTGCGGGTTTGCCGTCATTGGTGCCGGCGCGGGAGTTCGCAAAATAAAATGAACCCAGGGCGGCGGTGGCGACAAGGGCAGTCCAGAAAAACCGCAGGGACCACTTGGGGGCGCCCGCCGTAGGCTGCCGACCGGTGGGCGAGGATGTCTCTGTTTTTGTTTCGAGGACAATCGCGAGCCAGGCAAGGATGGCGGAGGTGAGGGCGAGGATCGCGTACCCGGTCGTGTCGTGCCAGAAACCGGTGATGTTTTTTCCCGCGTTGGCCATCAAGGTCAGGAGGAGTGACCGGAGAAAGTTCATAGCCAGCGCCAGAATTGGAGCCAACCCGATGAGCAACACGCGCCGGGAGGTCCGGCGCAGCTGCCATGCGGCAAAGAAAAATCCAGCATACACGCAGGACAGCAGACTGCGGATGCCGCTGCAGGCTTCCTCGACGCCCACGGTGGTGGTCGCGAGTTCGATCAGGTTGCCATGTTGCCGCGCGGGAATGCCCAGAAGGTGCAGGGCGTGGAAGACCGCGCCGGTCACGCCTTGCTGCAAGGTGAGGGTCAGCCGCGCATAAGTGCCAGTGGGCAGGGGCGCGACGAGCAGCCATAAAAAAATGGCGGTGAAACTGATCCAGTTGAAAGGCATGATGCGCACCCTTTCGTCGGCGAGGATCAGGAGTCCGCCCAACAAAAAACTAACCAGAGACGCCGCGAGAAGGAAAAGCACCACCGCGTGAGTCCAAGCCACGGAAGCGGCGAGAATTCCCGCGAGTGCGAACAAAAGAAATCCTGCGAGAGCCGTTCCCGCCACGGTCACGCTGAACCAGGGGCTGCGCCGCAACCAACATTGCGGGCCGTGGCGAAGCCCTTCCCAAAGCAGAAGGACAAAGATGACTGGCGCAAAAAGTCCGTGAGACAGATCCGGGTTCTGCGTCCACTCGGGCCAGAGTCTGATGCAGTAAAAGGCCGCGAGGCCCAGCAGCAAGCCGATCATTGCGATCATCTCGCGGGGTAAAGTCCCGAAACGGGAAACCGGTGAAGAAAGAGAGACGGGCGCGGTCATTTATTGGTGCAACGCCAGCCCGGAGCACGAGTGACGGCGGAGCTGATGGAATAAAACGCTGCTTCGTTCGCAATAATTTCCGCACCTTCTGATCACCTCGGCAGGTTACGTTGAGCCCGGCACGCCGCAAGGCGCAATCAGCCGTTGTGTTCCTGCGCTGTTTGGAATGTTCGCGTGTCCTTTGCGCCAAACCGATTGATTTCGGTTCAGACCTTCGTGCTGAAGAGTTCCTGGTGGAGCACGCCTTCGGCCACTCGGGTGGTGGGACCGCTCATTTTGATCGCGAAGTCCGGGGCGATCTCAATGCCGATGTGACCGCCGGGCATGTGCACCGTTAGTTTCGCGTTCACCAAGCCGAGCTTGTGCGCGACGGCAGCGGAAGCGCTTGAGCTGCTCCCTGAGGCGAGCGTGTAGCCCGCGCCGCGTTCCCAAATTTCAATCTGCACGTTCTGCCGGTCGAGCACCTTGAGAAACTGTACGTTGATCCGGTTGGGGAAGTTTTTGTGAACTTCAATGTCGGGGCCGTATTTTTTTGCCAGCTCCTCGCTGATTTCCGGCAGCACGATCACGCAATGGGGATTACCGATGCCCGCCGCGCAAAAAACAAACTCGCGATCCTGAATCTTGAATCGCTCGTTGAGCACCGCCCGCACCGGTCCCGCCACGGGAATCTGGTCGCTCTGGAAGGTCACCCGGCCCATCTCGACGGTGATGAACTGGCCTTCCTGCATGACGCGGGATTCCACCACGCCGCCCGGCGTTTCAATGGTGAAGGGTGCGGCGCCGGTGAACTTCTGGTCATGGAGGTACCGGGAAAAAATGCGCAGGCCGTTGCCGGATTT